>JAJFKK010000067.1 GCA_021773245.1 Gammaproteobacteria bacterium
GCGGCAAGCATGCCGTAGACAAGTAATTCGGGTGAGCCTGATAATAGATCGGCATCAATAATACCTTTACGAATTGTTGATGTGACTTGTCCTCCGGCAAGAAAAGCACCGGCAAATTCAAAAATAGCGGCGATAATAACAGCATGTTTTAAAGTAAGTGCTTTGGAGCCGACCGACGTAGCCATTGCATTTGCGACGTCATTGGCACCGATGCCCCAAGCCATAAACAGGCCAAAGCAACCCGCCAATATAAGAAATATTGTTGTATGTTCCATAAGAATTTATTCGGTTATTATTTTGCTAACATTAATTGTAGGCGGTTGCCCGTGCTTTGAGCTGAATCAGCAAGGTCACCCGTCCACTCAATTATTTTATAAAGAAACATCACGTCGATAGGCGAAAGTTCTTTTTCAACTTTATAAAGCTCTGCTCGTAAAGTAACCTGAATTTCGTCAGTTTCACCTTCAATAACATGTAATTCTTCAATCATTTTCTTAACTCGAATCGCTTCATCGCCGCGAAACCCGGTGACGACTAATTCATCTAACTCATTTATCGCAACTTGGGCTTGCCGAGTGGCATCAATGCAACGTTTCAGAAACTCCATGTAAGCATTACCTATGCTTTCAGGCATCGACATTTTTCTACCTAATGTCAACCCTGAGATATCCTTGGCTTTATTTGCGATGTGATCTTGTAGATCAAGTACTTCCAATACATCCCTACGATCAATCGGCATAAAGAGACTTGAAGGGATACTCATACGCAGTTCGTTTTTGATCTCGTCAGCTTCATTTTCAAGTTGTACCAACTTTTCTTGTGTTTTAGCTGCTTGTTCCCAGTCGTTCTTTATGACGAACTCAAAGTAAGGGATTAATTCTTCAACACATAAAACAACTTTATCTATGTGTTTTTGTAGAGGCGTGACTGGTGAACTGCCAAAAATACGGGAAAAATAGTTGGATTGAGCCATTAATAGTGCAACCTGATTGTTTTCATAGACTTATCAAAGAGAGAGTGTTTCATTAAGATGTAATATAAATAAGCTAAACTGTAAAATTACATAATTGTATGCTTTAAATAGTCATTTTGTATAGAGTGGATATTTATGAACTATTTGTAGAGTTTATCCTGTATTTCTTAAATACATTGATTTATATCAAACCGATATATCTTTGATATATATAAAGTATGTTCATTTACAAGGTTTGACACAAAATAAGGTTTTCAATGGATGCTATAAATTTAAAATTACCTGAACTTTATCTTAACCGAGAATTAAGCTTATTGGAGTTTAATCGTCGTGTTTTTGAGCAAGCTAAAGATGAGACTAATCCTCTGTTAGAACGCTTGCGTTTTCTTTGTATTGCCAGTACCAATCTGGATGAGTTCTTCGAAATTCGTGTCGCCGGTTTAAATCAACAAGTTAAATATGGTTCGGTTCAAACAGGTGAAGATAATTTGACGCCTGCGGAAACACTGAAAAAAATTAGTGAGGTTGCTCATGAACTTGTAGAAGAGCAATATAAAATTTTAAATGAGGTGCTTATTCCTGAGCTTTCTAAAGAAAAAATCCGCATCTTGCGTCGTGCTCAGTGGAAACCAAAGTTGTCGCGTTGGGTTAAACGCTATTTTAATCGTGAATTGATTCCTATTTTGAGCCCTATCGGACTTGATCCTTCGCATCCATTCCCACGTGTATTAAATAAAAACCTGTATTTTATAGTATCACTTGAAGGTAAAGATGCGTTTGGCCGAGAAAGTGGTTTTGCGATTGTACAGGCGCCTCGTTCGTTACCGCGTGTAATTGAAATTCCAAAAGAATATTCAACCAGAACACATGATTTTATTTTGTTGTCATCTGTACTTCATGCACATGTAGGTGAGTTGTTTCCTGGTATGAAAGTGAAAGGTTATTATCAGTTCAGGGTTACACGAAATAGTGATCTGTTTGTTGATGATGAAGAAGTTGATGATTTATTACGTGCTTTGGAGGGCGAACTTCCATCACGTCGCTATAATGATGCGGTTCGATTAGAAGTAGCAGATAATTGTCCGGAAGAAATCAGTAATTTTTTACTTGATCAATTCAAGATCACTGATGAGGCATTATATAAAGTTAACGGACCGGTAAACCTTAATCGTTTATTACAACTACATGATCTGGTTGACCGTCCTGATCTTGTTTATCCGGGTTTTACACCTGGCATTCCACCGCGCTTGTTAAAAGGCGGCAGTATTTTTGAAACCTTACATAACGGTGACATTTTATTAATGCATCCGTTTCAATCCTTTGCGCCAATAGTTGACTTCTTACGTCAAGCTGCAAATGATCCTGCTGTTTTGTCTATTAAGCAAACCTTGTATCGAACAGGCAGTGATTCAGCCATAGTACAAGCGTTAAAAGATGCTGCACGTGCTGGTAAAGAGGTAACAGTGGTTATTGAGTTACTCGCACGTTTCGATGAGGAAGCAAATATTGAACTGGCCAATGATTTACAAGAAGCAGGAGCGCATGTGGTTTATGGCGTTGTTGGTTTTAAGACCCATGCAAAAATGATCATGGTGGTGAGAAGAGAAGGTCGATCATTACGCCGTTATGTTCATCTTGGTACCGGTAACTATCATACTCGCACAGCCAGACTTTATACCGATTATGGTTTGTTAACGGCGGATCAGTCTGTCGGCGAAGATGTTAATAAACTGTTTCATCAAATGACGGGTTTAGGTCGGGCGACGACATTAAAAAAATTATTACAGTCACCTTTTACTTTGCATAAAGCCATACTCGATTATATTAAGCAGGAAACTGATAATGCCATAGCAGGTAAAGAAGCGCGCATCATTGCCAAGATGAATGCATTGGTTGAGCCTGAAATTATTCGCGCTTTATATGAAGCTTCTATTGCAGGTGTAAAAGTTGATCTTATTATTCGAGGCATATGCTGCTTGCGTCCTGGTATAAAAGGTATTTCAGAAAACATTCAGGTGCGTTCTATCATTGGACGATTTCTTGAGCATACACGAATTTATTACTTTCATAATGATGGCAAGCCGAATGTTTACTGCGCAAGTGCGGACTGGATGCAACGTAATCTGTTTCATCGAGTTGAAGCTTGCTTTCCAATAGAAGAAAAAAGGCCACGTGACAAACTTATTAAATATGGTTTATTAAATTATCTTTCTGATAATACTCATGCATGGATTTTACAAGCTGATGGAAGTTATCGTAAGCCTAAAGCGGGCAATGCAAAACCAAGATCAGCACAACATGTATTACTCGAGCTGTATTGTCGGTAATTTAATTAAAGGCTAACTTGTAATCAGTGACTGAAAGATAACCTGATTCTGTTTCAAGATCAGCTTCTGTTAAAGGGTGTTCGGTAAGCCAACCATCATGAAAAGTTAATTCTATTTTCTTCTTATTTATTTTTACGCTTACATCAGGTATTTTTATTGCATTCCGACTTCTATTTAAAACAATAGCTAAACGTAAGATGATGACTAATTTAATAAGTTTGTTTTGAGCATCATCAGTCACTTGTTCAAAGATTTCGAGATTAATTTTTCTTCGATGTAGTCTAACCAGAATACTCAGTAAGATCTGTTCTTGACGTGAAAAACCGGGCATGTCTGAGTTACTTAACAAGTAAGCACCATGTTTATGATATTGACTATGAGCAATAGCTAAACCAACTTCGTGAATCCGTGCCGCCCATCGAATCATTTTTAAATCTTCACTTTTTTCAAGTTGCCATTCTGATTTAACACTTTTAAAAATATGCTTGGTTATTTTTTCAACACGTTCAGCATGATCAATGTCAACACTATAACGATTCATTAAACGGTCAACGGTTTTATCACGAACATCGATAGAATGTTGACGACCAATTTGGTCATATAGCAACCCTTCACGAAGAGCACCGTCTGAAAACTGCATTGATTCAATTTTGAGAGCTTCAAATACAGCTGCTAAAACAACAACACCTCCGACAAAAACAGGAAGACGATTTGACGGTAGCCCGGCAAATTCAATTTTATTTACATTGCCGATTGAGATAAGCGCCTTTTTTAATTTTGTTAAAGACTCAGCTGTAATACTTGACTCGCTCCATTCCTGACTTATAACAACATCAAGAATAGCGCGTATTGTTCCTGATGTTCCGACTACGGTGTCCCAACCATAGTTTCGATAAAACCCCTGAATATTTTCCAATTCTTGTAGCGCGGCAATACATGATTTCTTCATGCGTTTCGCAGTTATTTCGCCGTCTTTGAAAAACCGTTGGCTAATATTGACGCAACCCATGAACAGACTTTCAGTTACATTTGCTTCAAACCCTTTTCCTATTATGAGTTCAGTGCTTCCCCCGCCAATATCGACAACCAAGCGTTTATCGTCATCATTAAAAATCGTATTGGCGACACCAACATAAACAAGGCGTGCTTCTTCACGGCCGGAGATGATTTCGATATTATGGCCAAGTGCACCATTAGCTCGGGAAAGAAATTCCACGCCATTCCTGGCTTGACGTAATGTATTTGTACCAACGGCACGTATGTTTGAAGCGGGTATCGTCTTGATACGTTGGCCAAATTTTTCCAGGCACTGTAATGCAATATCCATGGCATCATCAGTTAATTGTCTATTTTCATCGAGTCCGCCTGCCAGACGAACCATTTCTTTAATACGATCAACAATAAGTGCCCGCCCATCTACTACATTGGCAACAATCATATGAAAACTGTTTGAGCCTAGATCGACAGCTGCGTAAGTTTCGTTGGGATCTGACAAGACGTTATATGTGCCTAATTAAAATATGGATAAGGTGATGAATTAAATGCGCGAAATGACTGACTAATATGTATCATAATCGAATAATATATCATTATTAATTATTATGACATTTCATCTCTACATTATGCGTCATGCAAAGTCTGACTGGGCAGATACAGGAATATCAGATTTTGATCGGCCTATTAATAAGCGTGGCGAGAAAAGTGCGGTGCGTATAGGTCAATGGATGTTAGCGAATAATCATATCCCGAAGAAAATCATTTCATCATCAGCAAATCGAGCAAAACAAACTATTGATCTGGTACTAAAACAGTTTAATGATAGTTCTGAAAATATTAGTTATGAAAAAGATCTTTATTTAGCCGATCCGGATACATTGTTGGAGTATATCCAGTTATATAAGGATAACGTTGATAGTTTAATGTTGGTTGCGCATAACCCTGGCTTGGAACATTTAATCCATTTTCTAGCTAAAGGCTCAAACGACTATCAGTCGATGACTACCGCAAATTTGGCAGTATTTAAATATTCTGATAATCAGTTTGATCCATTCGCTGACAAAGGAGAGTTAATCGAGTTTATTAAGCCGAAAGAATTAAATTAATTTTATTTCTCAGCAACAATATAGGCTATCCAGCCAGCGTCAGCATCACCTTCAGTTTCAGGAATGAAAACACCATTGCCTTCGCCGTTTTCATCGGCTTGTTCCCAATAGACAGTCGGTTTAAAACCAGCTTCAGTTAACATGTCGAGTATTTCTGGCATGGTCCAGACTCGCCATTCATAAGTAAAGGCATTCATCATTTTCGATCCATCTTTAAACTTATAATGGATATGGTTTTTGGCGATACCAGTGATTGGGTTGTAGCGACTTTGATCCCAGATGTAAGTAAAATCTTTATACTTGGTTTTCTCTTTTAACTCTTGATAAGCCTCATAACCACCATAAGCATCAAGAAAAAAAATACCATCTTTAGCTAATGCAGAGTAAACACTTTTAAAATAATCAATGGTAAGTTTACGATCTATGAGCAACCAATAACTAAAGTTCATTGCTAAAACAATATCAACAGGCTTGGTTTTTACAGTGATAACATTATCGTTAATAACGGTTAAACGCTTTGCTTGATTGGGACTTAGCTTGGAGATCTTATTTTTTTTGCCCCAATCTAATACTTCTTCATCTAAATCGATACACAGAGCAGTGTTAGTTTTACGTCGTTTTATCCATTCACATGAGGTATTAGTTGTTCCGCAAAAATCTTCTCTAAGGGTAATGGCATTACGTTTACGAAGCTTCTTATAAGTCGCATCAACAAAATCTATTTCTGACTCAACGCATTGTACAGAATCTTCATAATGAACATGACGATCAGCTAAGTCAGCCATTGTCGGGGCAGACGGTTTCTTGTTTTTTGAAGCCATGATATTTACCGTTAAGATATTGTATTGTTATTGTATGGGCACGGATTATAACTAATAGTTGTGAACATCTCATTAATTCATGCAAGATAGCGTTTAAATACTTTTATTACAATTTGGTTACAATATACAAATGAATTGGTGGGGAAAAATAATCGGCGGTACTTTTGGCGCAATGCTTGGTGGGCCGATAGGTGCATTACTTGGAGCAGCGTTAGGTCATAACCTTGATAAAGGCGTATCGCAAGCTGCAGGACAATCAGCCTTTGGTCGGCAAGAACGTGCACAAACTATGTTTTATACCGCGACTTTTTCGGTTATGGGTCATATTTGCAAAGCAGACGGACAAGTTACTGAAGATGAAATTGCACTTGCCAAGCAAGTGATGCAGCAAATGGATATGGGTGCCGAGCAACGTAAAGCGGCAATGCGACTATTTAACCAAGGCAAGAAAGCTTCTTTTCCTTTGAATGATGTTGTTAAACAATTTCGTCAAGAGATAGGCTTTCGACCAAACTTGTTACGGATGTTTATCGAAGTACAAATCATGGCTGCTTACGCTGATGGTGTTATGGATCCGGCTGAACGCCATGTTCTATTAAATATCTGTCAGCAATTAAAAATTTCCCAGCAAGAGTTTGAGCATCTTTGCAGCATGATTGGCGGTATGGAGGGTGGTTCATCAAAGTCAGGTCGTAACGATGGCTCGCCTTCATTAAAACAAGCCTATGCCGTATTGGATATTAAAGAATCAGCCAGTGCTAATGACATTAAGAAAGCTTATCGACGATTACTGAGCCAGCATCATCCAGACAAGCTAGTGGCAAAAGGTTTGCCTGAAGAGATGATGAAAATTGCTACAGAACGAACACACGAAATAAGAAAAGCCTATGAAGTAATCAAGAAAGAAAAAGCTCTTTAATTTTTAGTTAGCTTGTAAAAGATTGCTTATAACATTGCTTTAATATGCGCTACAACGCTACGGCCAAGTGCTGAAAGCGCATAACCTCCTTCGAGAACAGATATTATTTTACCTTGCGCGTATTTTTCCGCTATTTCCTTAAGTTCGCTGGTAATCCATACATAATCTTCTTCAACAAGACTTATATGAGACATATCATCTTCTCTATGCGCATCAAAACCAGCAGATATAAAAATTAGTTCAGGTTTAAATTTTTCCAAGAGTGGCAAACAATGTTGTTTAATATTCTGTCTAAATTCGGCGCCTTTGGAACCAGCGTTAAGTGGTATTTTAATAATGTTATCAGCATAATTTTCTAAATCAGTAAAAGGATAGTATGGATGTTGAAAACTAGAACAAAAAAGTACTCGAGCATCTTTCTGGAAAATATCCTCGGTACCATTGCCATGATGGACATCAAAGTCGACGATAGCAACGCGTTTCAAATTGTAAGATTCAAGCGCATGTGCAGCACCGACTGCTATATTATTAAAAATGCAAAAGCCCATTGCATTTGATCTTTCTGCATGATGTCCCGGAGGGCGTACACTACAAAATGCACGGGACAGTTTGCCACTCTGTAATAAATCTACAGCATGAACCACCGC
>JAJFKK010000068.1 GCA_021773245.1 Gammaproteobacteria bacterium
GGCTTCCCCCCCCGCCGTTAAAAATGTGCCGGCCCCGCCGGGGCCCCCCGCCTTTTCCCCCCTTGGGCGTCCCCCCGCGGCGGAGCATTCAGCTTTGCGGGAAACGCCCATGACAGACCCCTCGGACAAAATGTGCAAACATTGGCCATATCCTGCCAACGTCTTTCTTCTCTCCTTCGCTTATATCTCAATACGTCACATTGCGCAATATTGCTTTTTGCATGATGTGTCTTTTTGAGAGCGTTTGGGAACGCTTTCAAAGCCCCCGTGCAGCGCGACACGGATCAAGCCCAGTGGTCACTGATGCGTGGAAGGAGAGGGGAACAAGCTGCCGAAACGGGTGCCTAAGCAGCACGTGACGACAGGCAAATCGAGCGCCCGAACCGGTTACGGATCGGGTGCCATGTACACGAAAACTGCCCGCGCTCGAGGGCGCGAGTCACGCCCTATGAGGGCGTCACGAAGCTTTTGAGAGACCGTGTCAGACCCCTGCGGATCTGAAGACCCGCAGGGGTATCTGGGTCAGTGACCCATTACGTCAGTGCGCAGGCCGTCGTAGCGGCTGCGGGCGATCAGCGCCTCGGTCTCGAGGCTGTCGAGCGTCTCGGGATGGGCGTCTTCATCGAAGGCGGCAAGGTAGGCCTCGAAGGCCATGTCGGCTTGCAGTTCGGCGAGGTCGATGGATTGTTCGAGTGTCATGATGTGATCCGGCCCAACGATCGTCGCCCAAACGGATCGTGGAAAAGACCGGGGGCATGAGAGCGGGCTGCACCCGGCACGGGGCGGAATGAAATGGAGCACGCCGGGGGCAGGTTTGTTGTGAGCGATGCCCCGCAGCGCGTAAAGCGCATCAGCCGTCCAGAAACCTGCCCCCGGCGTTGCCGTCCGCTCGACCCCGGGCTAGCGATCTCTAAGGCCAACAGGTCGACGGAAAGGCGCGCGGCGGTGACCTTCACGTGAGACGTTGCCCTGGGATGCATGACGATGATTTGCGATTTCGTTGCCTGCGGCACAGGGCGAATTCGCCGCCCCTGGGAGCCTCGCAAAGACACCCCTGGGCGGGTTGCTCGACTGCCGGAAGGGGTGCGCTTGGCTCGCTAAATGGGCTCCCAGTTCTCACTGCTGACTTTCGGTTTCGCCTCTGGCTTGCACGATCAACGCCGTCACTGAACAGAACTATTGAAACCGCATCTGCGACTTATCCAGTCTGACTACCCGACTCTATGTCCACGTCCGAAATATCCGGCATCCTTCGGACACCGATAGTGCGCCGGTCGAGGGCTAGTTCCCCGGAACGAGAAAAAGCCAGACCGCCGAAGCGGTCTGGCCGTTAGCTTAGGCGGCGTCTTTGGGCCCCCAGGGGATAACGGCCTGCAGGGACAGATCGTCCTGGTTCGCCGCCTTGCCGAGGTTGGCGTTGAAGCCGTGGTCGCGGATGGTCAGCGTGAAGTAGTCCGCGCCGGTCTCCTTGTTCTGCTTCTTCCAGATGCCGCCGCACTCGACCAGCTTTCCGCGCGGGGAGCGGCCGAGGACGCGGTGCGTCGGGGCCATCGGGTTCGCGCTCGCGACGGGTTCGACCGTGATGTCGAGGTCGAAGGTCAGGGTCGAGATGGAGCCTGTGCCCTTGGCGGTTTCGATGTCGGCGCTGGTGAATTTGATGCAGTTCGTGGTCATTGCTCTTCTCCTTGTTTGCGTTGCAATGATGGTCACCTTGCAGCTGGCCAAGGCCCGGCCACACCGAAGGCGAAGCGCAGCGGAGAGGGGCAGGCGCCGGTCTTTTTGATGCGCGAGGAATGACCCACCTTTGGTCTTTGGTGGGTCAGGGGAAAAAGATCGGCGACAACCTTTGTGGACGGGACGACAGCTGCGACCAACATGTCATGCAACTCAGACATCGGGAGAAGTGCGGTGGCCATGAACGAAAGTGGAGGAACAGCTGAGAGAGATGCCAGGGGCGGCGTCATTTCTGCCCTCTCGCCCCGAGCCGTACCCGGACGAGTTAGAGCTTTGCCGAGCCCTGCCCAACGTGTCGCGACGGCTAGCATCTGTGGCAAAGCGATGTGTGTCATCAGGCTGGCCATCCCCAAGAAGACCGTCGAGGCATCTGCATTTGGCGCGGTTCATCCGGGCGTCGAACGGAACAGACAAGCGGTCGCGATAGCTAGCTGTTTCATGCATCGCGCTGATTCCCGGCCCTCTGCCAGCTACGACCAATGCAATCCGGTGGTCGTCGAACATCGTTTGCAGCCGGTAATGACGGCGCAGAATAGCGTATCGGGCAAAGCGAGGACTATCACCGGCTGGGACTCGCGGGACGAGGCCATTTAGACACCCCCCCGCCCCAGCGACCGTTACCGGAACGGCCGCGATGAAGCGTTGCCACGACCATGCGACGGCTGGTCGGGCTGGCTCCGGAGGAGAGTGCCCGGCCAGCAGCACGTCGCAGGGAGAGGCGACGTTTCAGCTCGGGGAGGGCGGCTGCGTGCAGCCGACCGAGTAGGGCGCGGTCCTGATCAAAAGGCAGGAGGGGCCAAGATCTTACCTTGATATTGACTGCGCCTAGAACAGATCTCAGAAAGGTGCATTGCGTAAGCCTCTTTTTGTGTCGCCCTTCCTCGTGAAGTTGGCGCTGGCTAAATCCGCCACACTTTCCAGCAGCCGCATGTTCTGTTATTGTTCTCATTCGAAACCGTATTCCGATTCCCGAGTGTACCTCAGATGTGCAACCTCTACTCCCAGACAAAGAGCCAGGACGCGGTGCGTCACCTGTTCGACAACATGCTTGAGCAGGACGAGGATCTGGTTGACGCTACTGGGAACCTGCCTCCTTTGACCGACATCTGGCCTGACTATCCAGCACCGATCATCCGGCATGGTGAGGGCGCTGCCTGGGCGCTGACAATGGCCCGTTGGGGCATGCCGACCCCTGCGAAGTTCCTCGAAGGCAAACGTACCGACAAGGGTGTCACCAATATCCGCAACGTCGGCTCTCCCCACTGGCGGCGCTGGCTCGGTGTCGAACATCGCTGCCTCGTGCCCTTCACGAGCTTTTCGGAGATTGACGGGCGCCGGGGTGCGCCGCGCAATTCGTCGGTCTGGTTCGCTTTGGACGAGGATCGGCCGCTCGCCTTTTTCGCTGGGCTGCGGACGGAATGGACCTCGGTGCGCAAGCTGAAGGAAGGCGAGGTGACAGCGGAGATCTTCGGTTTCCTGACCTGCCCGCCCAACGCCGAAGTTGCGCCGATCCACCCCAAAGCCATGCCCGTCGTCCTCACGCAGCCCGAGGAATGGCGACGTTGGTTGACCGCACCGGCCGAGGACGCCCTGAAGCTGCAGCGGCCCCTGCCGGACGGGATGCTGAAGATCGTTGCCGAGGGGGTGCGCGAGGATGCGGTTTGAGTCCGCTCCGAGCGAGCTCTTTGCCCTGGTCCGGCACCGGGTCCATGAGGCGGAAGGTCCGGGACGGCGCAGCTTCGCTTTGTTGCAAGCCGCCCGACACACCGAGGCCCTGATCTGGATCATTCCCGGTCATGCCCCGCACCAGTCAATGCTCCGGGGTCTGCCCGAAGGCGTCGGGGAGCGGCTGCATCTCATTCGCCCTGCAAACGAGACCGACCTGCTCTGGGCCGCGGAGGAAGCGCTGCGCTCTGAAGGGGTCGGACTGGTAATCGCGGAGCCGGAAAAGCCCCTCTCCCTGATCGCCGGGCGACGCCTGCAACTGGCCGCGGAAGCTGGGCGAACCACCGGGCTCATGCTGATCCGTGAAGGCCAGGGCAGCAATGCTGCAGAGACGCGGTGGCATTGTACCCCGATTGCGGCGGAACGGCGGGACTCGACTCTGCATCAATGGGCTCTTATTAAGAACAAAAGGGAAACATTAAGAGCTTGGACTGTGCACTGGAATGGTAAGACGGCTGCTGTCGATCCGGTTTCCGCGGCTTGCAAGCGACACGAGCCAGCGGAGACGTCCCGTTGAGGGACCGTTCGCCCTGATCCATAGGTCAGGGAATGCCGATCATGTGCATTGTCTGAACCAAGCCGCCGAGACGCGGGGATTGCGCCTCGGCATGGCGGCGGCCGATGCGCGCGCCATCTGTCCCGAGCTGATAACGCGGCCCGCCGATCTGGCGCGAGAGGCGGCCGCACTGGCAGGCCTCAGACGCTGGGCGGGGCGTTATTCGCCGATGGTGGCGCGCGACGGCCCGGACGGGCTTATCGCCGATATCTCCGGTGTGCCGCATCTCTTCGGCGGCGAGGCTGAAATGCGGGCCGACCTTCATGCGCGGCTGGAACGGGTCGGCCTGACCCTCTCGAGCGCCATCGCCGAAACCCGTGGCGCAGCCCAGGCGCTGGCCCGTCATGGCGGCGGCATCCTGCCCGAGGGCGCGGCGAAGGAGGGTATCGCGAGCCTACCCGTCTCAGCGCTGAGGATCGGGAGCGATGTGGCGGAAGGTCTCGCCCGGATGGGGCTGAACAGGATCGGCGATCTCACCGATCTGCCGCGTGCGCCCCTCGCGCGACGGTTCGGTCCGGCTCTGGTGCTGCGTCTCGACCAGGCGCTCGGCCTTCAACCGGAGCCGGTCTCTCCCGAGGCGGACGCGCCGTATTTCGGGGTGCGGCTGACCATGCCGGAACCTATCGGCCTCGAGGCCGATGTCATGTCGGGCCTCGCGCGCTTGCTAGACCGACTCTGCAGCACACTTGCCCAACACCATCGCGGCGCACGGCGGCTGCGGCTTGAACTGCACCGGGTCGACCGGGAAACCGCGCAAGTCGAGATCGGGCTGGCCCGGCCGATGCGTGATCCCGAGCGGATTGCGGCGCTCTTTGCAAAAGGCGTGTCGCAGGTCGAAGCTGGGTTCGGGATCGAAGCGCTGCGCCTCGTTGCCCATGTGACCGAAGACCTGCCACCTGAGCAGATCGGCGGACCCCGAACGATAGACCGCGAGGACGCGCTGGCCGATCTCTTCTCGCGGCTCGGCAACCGGCTGGGCTTCGACAGGGTCCTGCGGCTCCTGCCTGCCGCCAGCAAAATCCCCGAGCGGAGCTTTTTAGTAGCACCGGCCGCCTATAGCGCCGCTGAATCTCCGCCGCCACATCGTGGACCAGATCGACCGATCATCCTCTTTCCGCCTGAGCTGGTCACGACGAAAGGGCTTGGACAACCCGGTCATCCCCCCGCCCGGTTCGCCTGGCGGCGCATGTCTTTCACCACGCTACGTGCGGACGGACCGGAACGGATCGCGCCGGAATGGTGGTTCGACGATCCGGCCTGGCGCTCGGGCCTGCGCGACTACTGGCGGGTAGAAACCCAGGAGGGCCCACGGCTTTGGCTCTACCACACGCCACAGGCCCCGACCTGGCCCGCGCAGAGCTGGTTCGCGCAGGGAGAGTTCGCATGACCGGCTATGCGGAGCTCTGCGTGACGAGCAATTTCACCTTTCTGACCGGGGCCTCGCACCCCGAGGAACTGGTTACGCGTGCCGCCGAGTTGGGCCTGAGGGCCATCGCCATCACCGACCGCAACTCGGTCGCGGGCGTGGTGCGGGCCTTCTCGGCCCTGAAGGAACTGGCCCGCCTGCGCGAGGAGGCCCGCGCCGCGAGCGAGGGGGCCGAGGCTGGTCCGGTGATCCGATCCCGGCAGGTGACCGATCATTCCAGCCGCCAGACGATGCAGCACATGCCGGCAGGCGATGCCCCCCGAATTCGGCCGGACATGGTGTTGCCGAAGCTGATCCCGGGCGCCCGGATCGTGCTGACCGACAGCGAGGTCGACTGGCTCGCCCTGCCCACGGACATTGCGGCCTGGTCGCGGCTGACCCGGCTTCTGTCCCTCGGCAAGCGGCGAGCCACGAAAGGCGAATGTCATCTGACGCGCAAGGATTTGTCGGAGTGGGGTCAGGGCATGGTGCTAATCGCGCTACCACCCGACCCGATGGAGCACCCGGTCCGAGCGTGTGCCAGTGATCTGCGGCATATGCTGCGCACCTTCCCCGGCCAGTGCTTTCTTGGCGCGGCCCCGCGCTATGACGGCCGCGACCCTACCCGCCTCGACCAGCTGGCGCGGATCGCCCAGGACACCGGCCTGCCGCTGGTGGCCCTTGGCGAGGTGATGATGCATCGCTCGTCTCGGCGTCCGCTAGCCGATGTCCTGACCTGCCTTCGCGAGGGCTGCACCATCGACACGATCGGGGAGCGTCGGCTGACCAATGGCGAACACCGGCTCAAATCCCCGGACGAGATGGCGCGGATGTTCCATCGCTATCCGGCAGCGATCCGGCGCACGCTGGAGATCGCCGACCGCTGCGCCTTCCGGCTGGACGATCTGCGGTATCAATATCCCGACGAGGCGCTGGACGGCGAGTCCGCGCAGGCGCGGCTCGAACGGCTGTCGCGGGAGGGGCTGCATTGGCGCTATCCAGAGGGGCCGCCCGCCCGCATTGTGACGCGGGTCGACAAGGAACTGAAGCTCATCGGCGAGATGGCGTATGCGCCGTATTTTCTGACGGTCCATGACATTGTGGTGTTCGCGCGCTCGCAGGGCATTCTGTGCCAAGGCCGCGGGTCGGCCGCCAATTCGGTCGTCTGCTACCTGCTCGGCGTGACCGAAGTGCCCCCCGAGAGCATCACCCTGATCTTCGAACGCTTCATCTCAAAAGAGCGCGGCGAGCCGCCGGATATCGACGTAGATTTCGAGCACGAGCGGCGCGAAGAGGTGATCCAATGGATCTACGAGCGATACGGACGCCATCGCGCCGGGCTGACCGCGACCGTGATCCATTTCCGTTCACGTGCCGCGATCCGCGAGGTCGGCAAGGTCATGGGGCTGAGCCAAGACATAATCGCGCGGCTTTCGGGCCAGATCTGGGGCTGGTCGTCCAGCGCCCCGGGAGAAGATCGGATGCGCGACGCCGGGATCGATCCGGCCGACGGGCGCGTGGCGCTGGCAGCAAAGCTGATCGGCGAGATCATTGGATTTCCCCGGCATCTGAGCCAGCATGTCGGCGGCTTCGTGATCACCCATGGCCGGCTCGACGAGCTCTGCCCAATCGAGAATGCCGCGATGGCGGATCGCACCATTATCGAGTGGGACAAGGACGATATCGACGCGCTCGGGCTCATGAAGGTCGATGTGCTGGCGCTCGGCATGCTGACCTGCATCCGCAAGGCCTTCGGGCTGCTGGAGGATCACCGTCACCTGAAGCTGAGCCTCGCCAATGTGCCACCCGAGGATCCTGTGGTTTACGATATGCTCTGCAAAGCCGATGCGGTCGGGGTCTTTCAGGTCGAAAGTCGGGCGCAGCTCAACTTCCTGCCGCGCATGCAGCCGCGAAAATTCTACGATCTGGTCTGCGAGGTCGCCATCATCCGCCCCGGCCCGATCCAGGGCGGCATGGTTCATCCCTTCATCAACCGCCGTCAGGGCAAGGAAAAGGTCGAAGACCTCGGCCCCGCCATGATGGAGGTGCTGGGGCGCACCTATGGCGTCCCCCTCTTCCAAGAACAGGCCATGCAGATCGCGGTGGTCGCGGCCGGCTTCTCGGCCGGCGAGGCGGACCGGCTGCGCCGCTCACTCGCAACCTTCAAGCGGATGGGCTCCATCGGCGCGTTCCGCGAGCGGTTCATCTCGGGCATGTTGGCCCGCGGCTACGAGGCGGGGTTTGCGCAGCGATGTTTCGCCCAGATCGAAGGCTTCGGCAGTTATGGCTTCCCGGAAAGCCATGCGGCGAGCTTTGCGCGGCTGGTCTATATCTCGGCTTGGCTGAAGCGCCACCATCCGGCGGTTTTCACCTGTGCCCTGCTGAACAGCCAGCCGATGGGCTTCTACGCCCCCGCGCAACTCGTCCGCGACGCGCGTGAGCATGGCGTCGAGATCCGGGCCGTCTCGGTCAATCATTCGGCCTGGGACTGCACCCTCGAGCCACGCGGCGACGGAACGCTGGCGTTGCGGCTCGGGTTTCGGCAGATCAAAGGCATGCGGGAGGAGGATGCAGTCTGGATCGAGGCCGCCCGCGGCAACGGCTACGTGGACGTCGAAAGCCTGTGGCGCCGGGCTGGTGTCAGGCCGGTCGCACTGGAACGGTTGGCGGAAGGGGATGCCTTCGCCTCGCTCGGTCTCAATCGGCGCGATGCGCTCTGGGCCGCCCGGGCGTTGCGAGGGCCAAAGCCCCTGCCCCTTTTCGGGGCCGACGGTGAGGGCGGAGCGGAACCGCAGGTTACGCTGCCGGCGATGACGCTCGGGCAGGAGGTGATCGAGGACTACCTGGCACTGCGGCTTTCTCTGCGCGCCCATCCGATGGAGTTGCTGCGGCCGCGCTTGCCGGACAGTCTGCCGCATGAACGTCTGGATCGAACCACCGGGCGCATCACGGTGACGGGTCTCGTGATCACGCGGCAACGGCCTGGCACGGCCTCGGGCGTGATTTTCCTGACGCTGGAGGACGAAACTGGCGTGACCAACGTTGTGGTCTGGAGCCGGGTCTACGAGACCTTTCGCAAGGCGGTGATCGCCGGGCGGCTTCTGCGCGTCACTGGCCGGATCGAACGCGAGGGACAGGTCGTTCATGTGATCGCCGAGCGGATCGAGGACATCTCGCCGATGCTTTCGAGCCTTGGGCGACCGGCCACCGACGCAGAAGGTCGCCAGCCCGGTTCAGTAGGCCACGCCACGTTCGGCGGCCGCGGTTCAACGGCCCGGCATCCGCGTGAACAGGGAAAGAAGTTGTTTCCAAGCCGGGATTTTAACTAAGGCGTGCCCTCATATCGGTCGCAATAAGCGGGGCCAATATCGTGACCACTGGAAATGCAGACTCAATTGGTAGGACGGGTGTCGCAGCAGATGACCTCAAGGCAACGACAATCAAGTTTCCCCTTGAATGCTTCAGTCCAAAAAATCAGGTTGCTTCAACGACAAGGCCATCGAAACAGGCGGAACACATTTTGATTGAACTGAAAATCGAACTTATTGGCATCAAACCACCCATCTGGCGCCGGATCTTCGTGCCGAATGACATCAGCTTGGACATCCTGCATTCCGTTCTTCAGGGCGCTATGCCGTGGCAAGACTATCATTTGCATGAGTTCGAGATTGGCGAGGACAGGTTCGAGGCCCGCGACGAGAGTGACGATAGCTGGGATCCAAACGATGGCCGGAAGGACGAGAAGAGGTTTACTCTTGGAGAGCTGGTCAAGAAAGGCAGTCAGTTCACATATACTTACGATTTCGGCGATGGTTGGCGACATCTCGTCACTGTCGAGAAGGTTGGCAAATTAACCGGAAGACCAGATCAGGACTTTCCCGCCTGTGTTGCCGGAGAGCGCGCGTGTCCGCCAGAGGACAGTGGCGGGCCCTACTCTTACGAAGAATTTCTCGACGCGCTGACCGACAAACACCACCCGGAACATCGTGATACAAAGCAATGGGCTGGCGCGTTCGA
>JAJFKK010000069.1 GCA_021773245.1 Gammaproteobacteria bacterium
ACGTAATGGGGATAACGTTGAGCTGCGGCAAGGTAGCCGAGAAAAGAATTAAAAATCGTTTAAAGAATTATTATAAAAACCATCAATGCTGAGGAATGTTGTATGTCAGTCGATAAATTAAAACGAACTGTGCTTGGTCTAATTGCAGTTTCATTATTTCTAGTAAGTGGGGCTGTTCTGGCCGAATTTCCGCTCAACTTGACTGAAGGTGTCACTCCGACCAGTCTTAAAGTTTACGATCTTCACATGACTATTTTGTATATCGTGACAGTAATTGGTATTGCTGTATTTGCTGTTATGACCTGGTCAATTTTCCATCATAGGAAATCAAAAGGTGCTGTTCCTGCACAATTTCATCACAGCACAGTTGCTGAAATAACCTGGACCATTATTCCTATTTTAATTTTAGTCGGCATGGCTATTCCTGCAACCAAGACGCTTATATTCATGGAGCAGACGGGTGATTCTGAAATGACATTAAAAGTCACAGGTTATCAATGGAAATGGAAATACGACTATATGGATGAAGGCGTTAGCTTTTTTAGCGCATTGGCACAAGAAGATAACGAAGCAAGACAATTAAATTCAGGCATAGATCCAAATACTATCGATAACTACCTTAAGAATGTTGATAATGAGATAGTGCTTCCTGTAGAGACAAAAATTAGAATACTAACTACGGCAGCTGATGTGATTCACTCTTGGTGGGTTCCAGATTTAGGTTGGAAGCGTGATGCGATTCCTGGCTATATTAATGATAACTGGACCTATATAGAAAAACCGGGTGTTTACCGGGGTAAATGTACCGAGTTGTGCGGTAAAGATCATGGCTTTATGCCTATCGTTGTTCGCGCAGTTCCAAAAGCAGAATACGCAGCATGGATTGAAGAAAAGAAAGCAGAACAAGTTACCGCTGCCGCTGGAAGTGACCGTGAGTGGACAAAAGAAGAATTGTTGGAAAAAGGTGACGCTGTTTATGCTGCTAACTGTGCTTCTTGCCATATGCCTACCGGTGAGGGCATTCCTGGCTTGTTCCCTGCCTTAAAAGGCAGTGCCATAGTTAATGGGCCAGCAAATGACATGATAAACCTTGTTTTGAATGGCAAGAACTTGATGCCTGCATTTAAGGAGCAATTGAGTGATGCGGATATCGCTGCAGCACTGACCCATGAACGAAACTCATGGGAAAATACCGCTGCTGACGTTATTCAGCCTTCAGACGTAAAAGCAGCAAGATAAAAAATAAACAACAATATAAATTATTTGGAAAGTAACCAGAGGATAGATACATGAGCGACGCAGCTGTCCACGACGATCATCACGACCACGATCACAAACCAACAGGCATAGGCCGTTGGTTGTTTTCAACGAACCACAAAGACATTGGAACCATGTATTTGGTTTTCTCTTTATTTATGTTTTTTGTTGGTGGAGCCATGGCAATGGTTATTCGAGCTGAGTTATTTCAGCCTGGAATGCAGTTTGTCGACCCACAATTTTTTAATTCAATGACGACAGTGCATGCGCTAGTCATGATTTTCGGTGCGTTAATGCCAGCAGGTGTTGGGCTAGCTAACTGGATGATTCCGATAATGATCGGTGCGCCAGATATGGCGATGCCTCGTATGAATAATATGAGCTTCTGGATTCTGCCCTTTGCATTCACGTTATTGCTGTCTACTTTCTTTATGCAAGGTGGTGCGCCAGCTGGTGGTTGGACGATGTATCCGCCATTAGTCTTGCAATTAGGCGATGGTTTCCCATTCTTGATTTTTGCAGTTCACTTTTTAGGTATCTCCTCAATAATGGGTGCTATTAATATTATTGCGACCGTCTTTAATATGCGTGCACCAGGTATGACTTTCATGAGATTACCTTTGTTTGTTTGGACATGGATCATTACCGCATTTTTGTTGATAGCTTCAATGCCTGTATTGGCTGGAGCAGTGACCATGCTTCTGACAGATAAGTTCTTCGGAACGGCATTCTTTGATGCTGCCGGTGGTGGCGACCCGCTTTTATTCCAGCACGTATTCTGGTTCTTCGGTCATCCTGAAGTTTATATTCTAGTACTGCCTTCTTTCGGTATTATCTCTCAGATCATTCCAACCTTTGCTCGTAAGCCATTATTTGGATATGCCTCTATGGTTTACGCAACAGCATCGATTGCGTTCTTGTCTTTCTTTGTTTGGGCGCATCATATGTTTGCAGTTGGCATGCCTTTGACCGGTGAATTGTTCTTTATGTATGCCACCATGGCGATTGCTGTACCTACCGGCGTGAAGATCTTTAACTGGACAGCAACCATGTGGAAGGGATCAATGACGTTTGAAACACCAATGTTGTTCTCAATCGGTGTTCTGTTTATGTTCTCAATCGGCGGTTTCTCTGGTTTGATGATGGGTATTACCCCTGTCGATTTTCAGTATCACGATACTTATTTCATTGTGGCGCATTTTCATTACGTTATTGTTCCAGGAATTATCTATGGTGTGATTGCAGGTGTTTATTACTGGCTGCCTAAATGGACTGGCGTTATGTATGACGAGTCTTTAGGTAAATGGCATTTCTGGTTATCTACAATCTCAGTAAACGTCTTGTTCTTCCCAATGCACTTTATTGGTCTAGCAGGTATGCCTCGACGTATCCCTGATTACAGCACTCAGTTTGCCGACTGGAACGCTATTATTAGTATTGGTGGTTTTGTCTTCGGCTTAAGTCAATTGATACTTGTCTGGGTGGTTATCAAGTGTGCTCGTGGTGACGGTGAAAAAGCAACGGATCAAGTTTGGGAAGGTGCGCATGGTTTAGAGTTTACTCTGCCATCGCCTCCTCCGTTCCATAGTTTTACTACTCCGCCAGAAGTAACGGATGCGACAGCTCATTCATAGCGTTAAGTAGAATTATTGAAGATGAGTAATAGTGATAAAACGCCAGCTGAAAAGGAATTAGCAACGAAAAACATGCGACTAGCTATTGTGCTTGGGCTAGTCGCAGCTGGTTTTTATGCTGGCATCGTTTTAATGTACATGTAGTCATGGCAAAGACGGCGATCGGTACTGCAAAGCAGCTGAGCCTATTTGCTATTGCAATGTTTGGCTTTGGGTATGCTTTGGTACCGTTATACTCGCTAGTTTGTGAGGTAACTGGAATTGGTGGTAAGACCGGTGTTATTTCGCAAGCTGAAGCAAAAGCGGATGAAGTTGATGCTGATCGATTAGTAACCGTTGAGTTTGATACTAATGTAGATGCTGCCCTGCCTTGGAGCTTTAAGGCTGCGGAATTTAAAATGAAGATTCATCCAGGACAAATGTCTGAAGCCGTTTTTGTCGTCGAGAATCATTCAGATAAACCAATTATCGGAAAAGCTATACCAAGTGTGGCACCAGAACTGGCATCGCGGTTTTTTAATAAAACAGAGTGTTTCTGTTTTACAGAACAGCGCCTTGAAGCAGGTGAACGCAAAGAAATGATAGTGCGCTTCATCGTTGGCTCTAAATTGCCAGATGATATTCTAGTAATGACACTGTCGTACAAGTTTTTTCAGATGTCTGATAATGCAGATGTTGCAATATCTGGCAATAAAGTCGTTAAGACGAAAAGTTAGTTTTAGTAAAATAATAAATATATTTTAAAGAGGAATAGTTATGTCTAACTCTCATGACACATATTTTATACCGGAACCAAGTCGTTGGCCGATAGTTGGTACGTTGGCGTTGTTCCTGTCTTTTATCGGTGGTGGCATGATGCTGAATGGATCAGGATTCGGCACATTCATTCTTGGTCTAGGTATTGCTGCTGTTATATATATGTTCTGTGGCTGGTTTTCTGATGTTATCGGAGAAAGTTTGGCTGGAAACTATAATAAGCAGGTTGATATCAGTTTTCGCTGGGGGATGAGTTGGTT
>JAJFKK010000070.1 GCA_021773245.1 Gammaproteobacteria bacterium
AGCCATTTCGATCCCGCCTGTTCAAAGTTAACCTGTATGCGCATATGACTTCCGTTACCTTCTAAATTAAGTACTGTACCTTCGCCAAACTTAACATGTCTTACACGTTGCCCTAAAACCAACTCACCATCTTCACCAGTAGGTCTCGAGCTACTACTGCTAAATAAAGCTTCTGTCACGCTGCCACCAAGCCGAATATCATTGAGTAACTCTGATGGTATCTCATCAATAAAACGCGATGGTTGCGGATAGTAATCTGATCCGTGTAAACGTCTATGTTGTGTATAGGTTAGTGTTAATGTTTTTTCCGCGCGGGTTATTCCAACATAACAAAGTCGACGTTCTTCTTCTAATTGCACTATGTCTTCGCTACTGCGCTGATGCGGGAACAAGCCCTCTTCCATACCGACTAAATAAACATCGGGGAACTCAAGTCCTTTTGCAGAATGTAATGTCATCATATGTACGCAATCAGAACTATCACTGGATTGTGTTTCTCCCGACTCTAATGCAGCGTGAGATAAAAATGCTGACAAGGCATCCATGTCTGCCAATTCTTCATCATCACCAATTTCAAACTCACCAGATGCGGTGACTAGTTCTTCAAGGTTTTCAATTCGCGTTAAGCCTTTTTCACCTTTTTCTTTTTTGAAGTGTTCAATCAAACCACTCAACGCTATCACTTGCTCTACATGTTCATTTAATGTCGCTTCTGATTCTGCTTGCTTCATTTGTTGTATTAGATGAATAAAGTTTTCCAGTGCATTTAACGCCCGCGCACTCATTAATTTATGTTCAACAATGTGTAATGCGGCTTTCCATAATGAACAATTGTCTCTTCTTGCTGTTACACGTAATTCTTCAACTGTTTTGTTGCCGATACCTCGTGTTGGTGTATTGATAATACGTTCAAACGAAGCATCATCTTCAGTAAAGCGTGCAAGGCGCACATAGGCGAGGGCATCTTTGATTTCTGCACGCTCATAGAATCGCATGCCGCCGTAAACGCGATAGGGAATACGCGCTTGCATTAAGGCTTCTTCAAGCACACGCGACTGGGCGCTGGTTCGATATAAGATCGCATAATCGGTAAATGGCTTGCCTTGTTCCGGCGCTGGTTTTATTCGATCAATAACATAACGCGCTTCGTCGGTTTCGTTATACGCCATATAAACACCGATTGGCTCGCCGTCTTCACCATCAGTCCAAAGGTCTTTGCCTAAACGTGAATTGTTATTTGCAATCAATTTATTCGCCGCTTTGAGTATATTTGCCGTCGATCGATAATTTTGCTCGAGCTTTAATAATCGTGCATCTTTAAAATGGCGTTGAAAATCCTGCATGTTTTCTACGCGTGCACCACGCCATGAATACACAGACTGATCATCATCACCAACAGCAAATAAAGTACTGTTCTCACCCGTTAATAACCTTAGCCATCCATATTGCAGCGAATTCGTATCTTGAAACTCATCAACGAGAACATGTTTAAAACGATGTTGGTAATGTTCACGTATCGCACCTTGATCACGAAACAATTCATAGGTTCTTAATAAAAGTTCTGCAAAATCGACTAAACCTGATCGCTCACATGCTTCCTGATAAGTTTTATAGATCTGAACCATTTGTTCCGTAGTCGCATCATCATGCGCATCGATATTCTCAGGTCTTAATCCTTCATCTTTACGCGCATTAATAAACCATTGCGCTTCTCTTGGTTTAAAATTTGATTCATCAAGCTGCATACCACGAATAACACGACGTACCGTGCGATATTGATCTTCGCTATCTAGTATCTGAAAACTTTCCTGTAGATTCGCCTCTTGCCAATGTGCACGTAACAAACGATGCGCAAGGCTATGAAATGTACCTACCCACATACCTCGGGTTGGCTGATCGAGCAGTTTTTCAATTCGGGCGCGCATTTCTGCCGCTGCCTTATTAGTAAAGGTCACCGCCATAATGCTGTAGGGGCTGGCTTGGCCTGTTTCGATATACCAGGCAATTCGGTGCACTAATACACGCGTTTTGCCACTGCCGGCACCAGCTAAAACCAGTAAATTGCCTGCATCGGCACCCACTGCCTCGCGCTGATCAGCATTGAGGGAGTCTAATATGTAAGAAATATCCATGGGGCGGATTGTACGCATAGTTGGGTGGAACTAAAAATGCTCACTATCTACTAATAGATTCACACTGATTGACCTAGTTGCTAATTAGCCTGAATGCTAGAATGTCTATTTATAAACAGAATAATAAAACATTATGGAAGCCATGAGTACAAATACACCATTAGACAATAGAGATGAATTGACTCGCATTATTGATTCCGTCTTAAGCCAGGCAAAAGCAATGGGGGCCAGTGCAGCAGAAGCAGATATTGGTGTTGGCTCAGGTTTATCCGCCAACGTTCGAAAGGGCGAAATTGACAAGCTTGAATATGAACGCGACAAAGGGCTTAGTATTACGGTTTATATAAATGGTCAAAAAGGAACTTCAAGCACCTCCGACTTTAGTGAAACCGCCATTAAACAATCTGTAGAAGCAGCAATGGGAATTGCAAAATATTCAAGTCGCGACGAGTATGCTGGTTTGGTAGAACCTGAATTAATGGCAACGGAGTTCCCTGATCTGGATTTAAATCATCCGTGGTCAATTTCTCCTGAAGCAGCGATTGAACTAGCTATAGAATGCGAACAATCTGCATTCGATTGCGATAAACGAATTTCTAATTCTGATGGCTCCGTTGTCAGTACCTATTCAGGTTTAAATCTTTATGGCAATAGCAATAATTTTATCAATGGTTGGAATTGGTCTAGCCATACAATTGATTGCACCATGATTGCTGAAGATAGTAACGGCATGCAACGCGATGGCTGGTATAGCAAAGCACGCGATTATAATGACTTACAATCCGTTAAAGATATTAGTCAGGAAGCAGCACGAAGAACGGTAATTCGATTAGGCTCACGTAAACTAACAACACGCCAGGCACCGGTTATTTTTGAAGCGCCGGTAGCGTCTGGTCTTTTCTCAGCATTGATCACGGCTATTTCCGGCGGTAGTTTATATCGACGAGCCAGTTTTCTACTCGATAAAAAAGGCGAACAAATTTTCGCTGATCACGTCAACATCCGTGAACAACCGTTTATTAAGAAGGCACTCGGTAGTGCGCCATTTGATAATGATGGCGTAGCGACAAAAGAACGTGACATTATTAAAGATGGCGTGCTTCAAGATTATGTATTGAGCGGTTACTCAGCACGTAAGTTAGGATTAGAAACTACCGGTAATGCGGGCGGCGTGCATAATCTTGTCATTGAGTCTGGAAAAGACACATTAGATGACTTAGTTAAAAAAATGGGCACGGGTTTATTAGTCACTGACATGATTGGCTTTGGTGTGAATCAAATCACGGGTGATTATTCGCGTGGTGCTTCCGGGTTTTGGGTAGAAAATGGTGAGCTCGCTTATCCGGTTGAAGAAATAACTGTTGCCGGCAATCTAGTTGATATGTATAAAAATATTATCAGCATAGCCAATGATGTCGATCCACGCGGCAATGTTTTAACCGGATCAGTCATGATGGACACGATGACGATTGCAGGGGAATAAAGTACAAATGAATATGAGCGAGAAATCAACAGTTGAAACAATAAATACATTAAATATTGAAAATGCAGTTGATGCTATAAGTCACATTATTCTTGGCAAAGAAAAAGCCATACGTCTCGCATTAGCTTGTTTAATTGCCAAAGGCCATCTACTTATTGAAGATACACCTGGTGTTGGTAAAACAACCTTAGCTCATACTCTGGCAAAAGTGCTTGGCTTACATTATCAACGCATTCAGTTTACCAGTGATCTATTGCCAGCCGATATTCTTGGCGTTTCTGTCTATAACCGTGACACTAGCAAATTTGATTTTCATCAAGGACCCGTTTTCACAAATGTCATACTTGCTGATGAAATTAATCGCGCGACACCAAGAACACAAAGCGCATTGCTTGAAGCTATGGCTGAATATCAAGTTACTATCGAAAGTGAAACTAGAGATTTACCTGAACCCTTTTTTGTTATCGCAACACAAAACCCGACAAATCAGGTAGGTACTTTCCCGCTGCCTGAATCTCAATTAGATCGCTTCCTGATGCGTATCGAATTAGGTTATCCGGACAACAGCGCTGAACGGGAACTATTAAAAGGTAAAAACCGAAAAGAATTACTAGATGATGTACAAGCTGCACTTTCTGCAAAGGAGCTTATTCAATTACAAAAACAAGTTAGCAATGTCCACGTTTCTGATGCGATATTAGATTATTTACAACACTTGCTTGGTTTCAGCCGTACTTCTGGAAATTATGTCAGTGGACTATCACCACGTGCCGGAATCGCAATATTAAATGCGGCAAAGGCATGGGCACTCATTAGTTCACACCAGCATGTTCTACCTGAAGATATTCAGGCGGTATTGCCTAGTGTTATCGGTCACCGTTTACAATTTATCTATGAGGTTACAGACAAACAGGCATTACAACCCGCTGAACATTTAATTCAAAGCGTTCCTATTCCATAGGAATTTATCTGGTAATTTTTCGAGTCCGATGTCAACAAGGATAGTATTAGAAAAACTTCCCGCTGATCCTGCTAGTAAGTTCAGCTATCAATCTGAACAAATAAAACGCCATCGCGTATATATATTCCCAACAACTCAAGGCTGGCTCTATGCCATGATGTTAGTCGTTATGCTGTTAGGTGCGATTAATTACAATAATAGCATGGCGTATATGCTTTGCTTTTTACTCACCAGTTTGGCTCTGGTTTGTATGCTGCACACTTATCGTAATTTGTGCGGTTTAATTATTTCCTCTACAAAGCCAAAAGCCATTTATGTCGGTCAACAAGCTTTATTCCCAATACAATTAGATAATCGTTTGGGACTCGAAAAATTCTCCATATTATTAGAACAACGTAAAACGTCTAAAAAGTTATTTAGGAAAAGAAAAGAAGTAGAAAGAGTATCAATAGGAATTGAATCTGGTCAACAACCAACATGTCATTACCCTGTTCAGTCTCAGAAGCGTGGGCTACTGAATTGTGGCCGTTTAAAAATTTCTACTGATTTTCCATTAGGTCTTTTTATATCATGGTCTTATTTTGAACCGGAACAGACTTGTATAGTTTACCCTGCACCTAAAGGTCAAAAACAATTACCTCTATACACTTTGAATGAAGATGACGCCGATTATGGAACACAGTCTGGGACAGACGATTTTTCGGGTTTCAGAAAATATAAACCAGGAGATCCTATTCATTCAATTGCATGGAAAGCATTTGCAAGAGAGCAAGGTTTATTAGTTAAACAATTCAGTGGCAAAGGATCACGAACGTTAATACTAAGCTGGGAATCAGTTTCACATATCAATGATATTGAATCACGACTTTCTCAATTATGCTATTGGATATTATTAGCCGAACAAACTTCCATACATTATGGTTTGGAAATACCCAATATCAGTATTGAACCTGGCCATGGTCTGCTTCATAAAGAACAGTGCCTAAAAGAACTTGCTCGTTATGGTATTTGATCATGTCTAAGCATAAATTAAATATTAACAAAATTATGTGGCTAGCAATTGGTGTCGCACTAGCCAGCTTCCCTCATTGGCAACGCTTACCACTTTGGATACCTATATCTCATATTAGCTTATTAGCTGCTCGACTTTATATTCCTTACCAATTTCCCACATTATGGTCACAACGTAAGGGCACTATTAATATTATTCGATTAATACTCATGTTCTCAGGAGTCGTAGCTGTATACAGTAGTTACGGGAGTCTAGCCGGACGTGATGTTGGCGTAGCACTTCTGGTTTTATTAGCGGGATTTAAAATTTTCGAAAGCGATTCTAAACGAGACTTTTATATCAGTAGTTATCTCGGTTACTTTCTAGTCATTACAAATTTCTTTTACACTCAGACCATACCAACAGCATCCTATATGATGTTTATCATTATAATAATGACGACTGGTTTAATTGTATTCAATGATACTGAGAGACAACTTACAACTTTTAAACGCTTTAAACTTTCAACAACACTTATCATTCAAGCTATACCATTATTACTGGTTTTATTTATTCTTTTTCCACGCATCAATGGCCCATTATGGGGCATACCCAAAGATGCTTTTACTGGAATAACTGGAATTGATGATGAGATATCTCCGGGCTCAATTAGTAACCTTGCACAATCTAACAGTGTAGCTTTTCGTGTTACTTTCGAGGATGAAATTCCTAAAAAATCAAAACTCTATTGGCGAGGACCAATACTTTGGCAAACAGATGGTCTTGTCTGGACTACTGGCGAAGACAAAACCCTTCAGGAAGTTTCCAAAATTGAATTCTCAGGTAAACCGATACGTTACGATGTAACGATTGAACCAAGTAATAAAAAATGGTTATTCGGTTTAGAAATGGTTTCAAAGTTACCTGATAAAACTTATTTTACACCTGATTTTCAATTAAAAACGCATAAGCCTATTCTCAATCGACAGGCCTTTTCATTAACCTCGTATAGTAATTACCGCTTAAATAATGAAAAAAGTCCTGATCTGGAACGAGCCTTAGTTTTACCAGAGTCTTACCACCCAAAAACGCGCGAACTTGCGTCAAAATTACGTGACGAATATAAAGAGCCCGCTTTAATAGTAAAAGCGGCACTTAATTGGCTAAAACGCGAAAATTTTATTTACACACTGACACCACCTACGCCAACACAAGATGCAATCGATGAGTTTTTATTTGATTCAAAACAAGGCTTTTGTGAGCATTTTGCGACTGCATTTGCTGTCCTTATGCGAGCAGCAGGCATTCCTACACGAATCGTAATTGGCTATCAGGGCGGAGAAATTAATCCATTAGGCAACTATTTAATTGTTCGTCAATATGATGCACATGCCTGGACAGAAGTATGGTTGGAAAATCGAGGTTGGGTACGAACAGATCCTACTTCAATTGCTTCTCCTATTAGAGTTAATGAGGGCATAAATAATGCTATGCCTGATGCCCTTATTAATATTCCTTTAGGTCTGGATAAAAATGAGACAGCGTATCGTCTATGGAAAAGAATGCGTAATACCGTTGATATGGTTAATTATCAGTGGTCCCAATGGGTCTTAGGTTATGGACCTGAGCGACAGAAACTATTTATGAAAAACATTGGTTTTGATTCGATAAACTGGAAAGAATTAACTCTCTACCTTTTTATCTGTCTTGGCATTATTGTTGCTGCTATAACTATCTATATTTTTAGGAAAACACCGAAAACAACTGAACCAGCAAAAAAATATTATGATATCTTTTGTAAGAAAATGGCTAAAGCCGGTGTGCCAAGAAAATCGTATGAAGGTCCTGTTGACTATGCACAGCGCATATCATCAACAAGACAAGATCTAAAAGATGAAGCACAATACATAACAAATCTATACATACTGATTCGTTACTGTTCTAACAATAATAAATTATTAAAATTAAAGGCGGCCATTAAATCGTTCACTCCACCAAAAATAATCTCGAATTGAAAGAAGACACAATAAATGAATCTTTAACGCCATTAGAAGTGTTAGAAATGAGCGATCAGGAATTGTTTAATGACGTAAATTTCACTTCTATCATGCCACTTCTTTCTGATTGCGCTACCCGTAGTATGGTTAAGAATGAAACCCTGATACACGCAGGTGAAACAAATAATAATGTTTATTTAATTCTATCAGGGTCATTTATCGTTCACCTAACAGCGGATAGCGCTGATCCTGTAACTGAACTTAAGCCGGGGCAGAGTATCGGTGAAATTGCAGTGATTGATCATCAACCTGCTTCCGCTTATGTCACTGCAGCTGAAAAATCGCGTGTTCTCGTTATCGATGAAGAAGTAATGTGGTCATTAATCGGTAGCTCACATGCAATTGCTAATAACTTGCTTGTCGTTTTATCACAGCGTTTGCGTCATGGTAATTCTGTAATAAATAAAATAAAAGGCTTGCTTAAAGAATACGAACACAATGCGACTGTTGATGCACTAACCAGCCTTTATAACCGTCGCTGGCTAGACAACACAATGATTCGCGTTATGCACCGTTGTCACAAAAACAAACAAGCACTATCCGTAATGATGCTCGATATTGATTACTTTAAAGATTACAACGACAACTATGGTCATCTTGCCGGAGATATTGCTTTACGTACCGTTTCAGAAACCATCAAACAATATTTACGACCAGAAGACATGGTTGCTCGATACGGCGGCGAAGAATTATTTGCGCTATTACCCGGCATGGATATCAACGGAACATTGACGGTTGCAGAACGTTTACGTGAAGCTATAAAACAAACCAAGATTACAAATGAAGATGATGAGCCAATGCCTGGTATTACTGTATCAATAGGTATCGCCGAAATGTTTGATCATGATGACCCGCATAAATTAATCGAAGCTGCTGATAGAGTAATGTATACAGCAAAACATACGGGTCGAGATAAAGTTTGCGGCTAAGATGTATGCACTATTGAGTGCATCACTTCCTTGTTTCCTCGCGCTGCATCTCGTTATCACACACATCACTTAAAGTTTAATCTTGAAATTGCACTTGATGTAATTTGGCGTAATGCTTTTGCAGTTTTAACAGCTCATCGTGTTTCCCTTGTTCGACAATACGTCCTTTATCTAAGACAACAATATAATCAGCGTTTTCAATCGTCGACAATCGATGT
>JAJFKK010000008.1 GCA_021773245.1 Gammaproteobacteria bacterium
TTGGAAAAGCCAACAGTCACTTCTTTATCATCGGCTGTTTTAGCGGAAAAACTTGAACGATTTAATATGCCGTATAGTTTTTCTAACTCAGCTGTATAACTATTGTATTCAACTTGTAATACGTCACGTTGCGTACTCAATTCATTTATTTTTTCAACTGTATCTTCACCTTCTAATTCCAAACCACGTTGTTTTAGACGAAGACGTTCCATCTTATAGTTAATGCCACCAATCAAATCTTTTTCGATATGACGTATTTGATCAAATACGTCATTATTACTTTCTATCGCTTCCTGAAAAATATCCCATGAATTATTACTGTAACTTATCTTCTGACCATCTAAATTTAACTCAGTAAGATAACCATAAAAATTTCCCCACTCACGACGCTCAACGATCATGGCATCCTCTGGAAAGGTTTGATTTCTTATTCCAGCGTTCAGTATCCAACGGAAATCAAGACCCGATACATCTCTATTACCCGTCTTAATTAAATCACGTACAATTGTTTCGCCTGCATAACTCGGATTACCTGCACGTGAACGCGACACCGTTTCTTCATCAACAATCTCACCCATTAAGCGAACAGCTTCACTATTAGGTTCTGAGTAATAATCAAAAACAGCAACATTAGCTGGCCAAAAATGTCCAAGGCCACGAACTGCAATTAAACCAATCAAGCCTGCGACCATAATCACAGAAATTGAAACAGCACCGGCATTTAACCAGACAAAAGGTGTTCCTGAATCAAACCAGTTTTTTATTTTTACTTTCATTTAGAGTGAACTGTATTTAGTACGTAAACGCTGTCGAACAACTTCAGCAATTGTGTTGAAAAAGAATGTGACGCCGAAAAGAACCAAGGCACCAAGAAAAAGAATTCGGTAATGCGTGCTATCAACTTCTGTTTCAGGCATCTCTACCGCAATGTTTGCTGACAGCGCACGAAAACCTTCAAAAATACTCATGTCCATAATCGCTGTATTACCCGTTGCCATAACAACAATCATGGTTTCACCAACAGCACGACCTAAACCAATCATTATTGCTGAAAAAATACCAGGACTTGCTGTTAACAAAATAACACGCAGCATGGTTTGCCAGGAAGTTGCGCCTAACGCTAATGAGCCAGTCGTTAATTGTTTAGGTACGCTATAAATAGCATCTTCACTTATAGAAAAGATGGTTGGAATCACAGCAAAGCCCATCGCAAAACCAACGACCATGGAATTTCGTTGGTCGTATGTAATACCCATTTCTGTACTTAACCATAAGGGTAAATTGCCACCAAAAAACAGATTTTCAATTGGCTGACTTATGCCGATAGAAAAGGCCGCGGCAATAATAACTACAGGCATTAATAAAGCAGCTTCCCAACCATCAGGCACTTTATGTTTAATATGAGTTGGGACGAATTCCCACGCAGCAGCAGCGAGAATAATACTCAATGGCACAAAAATGATAAGTACAAACATACCGGGCAAATGTGTTTCAACAAATGGCGCCAACCAAAGTCCGGCAAGGAAACCAAGAATAACGGTAGGCAACGCTTCCATGATCTCAATCGTTGGTTTTACCACTTGACGCATCTTCGGCGCCATAAAATAAGCGGTATACATCGCGCCTAAAATTGATAAAGGAATCGCAAACAACATCGCATAAAATGCAGCTTTAAACGTACCGTAAGCAAGTGGTGTTAAACTGAACTTAGGTTCAAAGTCGCTACTCGCTGAAGATGATTGCCAAATGTATTCCGGCTTGTCTCGGCTTTCATACCAAACTTTTCCCCAGATAGATTGAAACGAAATTTCCGGGTGTTCATTATCAACATGCCAAAACTGCAATTCACCGTTATCATTTTCAACTAAAGCAGCGTTAGCTCTTGGTGATAAAGTAATCGCGTTTAACGAATGATCATCAATCTGTTTAAGCAAAACAGTTCGATGTGCTGTTGTATGGTAGATACCCATTTCACCGCTTTCATCTATCGCAACAAAACCTTTACGAGAAAATTCTGGCGCAATTGCTGTGATGGGAGATTTTTGTTTATTAAAAGATCTTATCTTTTGCAGCGTGTAATTATTATCTTCATCTCTAACTGGAAACCACTGTGCAATTTGTCCACTTGAATCGCCGATTAAAATTGAGATGCCTCCCGCTAAGAATTCTAACGCCGTAATATGTGCATCACCTTCAACTGCTTTTACTTTTTGGACTAAGCGTGGTTCGGCTTTGTTGTTTACGTCGTAAAAATAAACATTGCCAATTGCATCAGCGACATACAATTCACGTTGTTCAATATCCAGTTTTAAATCAACGATCTCTTCAGTATCGATTGATATCGTACTTTCTACACGTGTGATCTCTACTTCATCACTTAAAAATGACTCTTCTTTAATAATGTTAACTAGATTAATCTCAGCATGTGTTCCATGCGTTGCTATCGTTGCTTCTTCACCATTATATTGAACACTTATTTGCTTAATCGGTTCTCCTGATACATCAATCTGAATCGCTTCTTCACCGAATGGGAAATAAATACTGGGCGTAATTAAACGAATATCGTCAGGGTAGGTAACTGTATATTCGTGCTGAAAAAATAAGACCGAGCCATTGGATAGGCCCAAACCAATCATACGTTCTGTTTGATCTCCTCTTGCGATCGTCGTAATTGAAACGCCAGCAGGAATATTCAGATCAATGGTTTTTCGTATCTCACCGTTTTTAGTAGAAAAGAAGACCGCTTGGCCTGAATCATTTAAACGTAACCCAACTTCTCGCTGCTCTTCCATAGCGTAAATGAGCGTATTACTATTTTCAGCGCCAGGAACAGAGTACGTCGCAATCGGTTCAATATGTGCTGACTTGAACATAGGAATTACGACATAAAACAGGTAAAATGCAATCAGCACAATCGCGGCAATAACACCAATACCGCCAAACGCCATCAAATAGCGAGTTGCTACATCTTTAATATGTCGCCATTTACGATAATTACTCGCTGATTTCGAGTTAAAGTCTGGTAGGACAACATCTGCAGTATTTTCATTTGAATTCATGACCGCCATTCTAAATTTGCTTTATGACAGTTCTGTTACAACAATTGGATAAAGTGATTAAAGCTTGATGCCACAAGCTCCACTTTCTATAGTGATGAGACTAACTAGCTGTTTTTATGTCCGAAAAATTGAATAAATGATATACCAGTAGATACTTACCACAGATCATTGAACAGTTATCGTTATCTTATTGGAAATAACCGGTGGATCGTGGGGGACATGTAGGAAATTAGCCAATATTAGCTGCAAAGTATGCTTACCTGGAGGCAACATAATTTCTGTTTCAGTTTGTCCACCACCAAAATGTTTAATTTTATCAGTTGCTGGCAACGGCTTAGACAGATCTGTTAAATCATCAGAATTAATCAAAAGATGGTGATGACCAGTATTTTCTATATTACTACCTGCAGGAGCCACACCCATATTTTTTAGACCAAAAACCACCTTCACATTCTTACCAACAATTTGGCCATCTGAAGGTTCTATAAAATAAACATCTGCATTTAAAGGCGATGCTGAACTCAGGCTATTAGCAAAAACGTTCAATGATGAAACAAAAAGAATTAAACATATAACAATCTTATTTTTTTTCATTCTTTATTTCCTTTTCATAATTCTGAATAACTAAACAAAATACTTCTTGAAGTCATGTAATTGGTTCGTGCCCAACAAAGCAATATTCTCGATTTCTTATTAGATTTAATTTATTAATTGAGGCTACTCAATTTCAGAGAGTAATCTAGGGTCGGTTACTAATTTTCTTACGCCATGTGCTTTAACTTCTTCGAACGCATTATTTTCACACCATTTGGCTAGACTATTTATGTCAACTTTGGCACATTGAGGTCGAACACTCCAAGACACTTGCAATGGTGAGCACTTCTGATCGTCGTAACCAGGTCCGGTTGTAGAACCTGTATATTCAACTGGCTCTCCTGTATTCGTTGGTAAAGCTTTTGCCTGATGATAGCCATCGACAATATTTCCATCATAGTCAAAATTATTGAAATCCAATGCCTTGGGATCATTTACAACAGTGAAAACTTGTGTTTCAACACGTAGATCCGGGTTTGCACAGTTTTCAGTCAAGCAAGAACCGAGACCACTTCCTGGTGTAACTGGACAGGATGAATGCACCCAGTGAAATTCGATGGTGTCGCCAGGTTCGATGCCGTTACAAATATCTCCACTCGGTTTTTGTAACTCTTTTTCACTCAGTTGCTCACTAATATTACATTTATAACCGCCACCTATGCCTTCTTTTCCTTCACCTGCATAAATAGCAAAATCTTTTGCTTTGTGCTCTGCGTGCTTATGAAAATGGATATTGCAGAGATTCATTTCACTAGATGGTGGTGCCAGGGAAAAATTTAGTTTGTTAATGCCGGAAGTATTATCGAGGTCTCTTGGCGTTTGCGGACCATAATTCTCGCAAATTGTGCTGGACGATTCGGCCAGACTGGCCAAAGAAAAGAAACTAATAAAAAGAACCGTTAAACATTTATTTATCATTATAATTTTATTCTCAAGATAATAATTAATTTAGCTAATAGACAAAGATCTATACTAACGTTCATTAAATATTGTTTCGAAATAGTAATAAACACTATTAGAAATACTAATTAATTACTTTTTATGCTTGATTCTTATATTCAATCTACTCAACTCATAGTTTGACCATTGTATGGTGTATTTAATGAAACAATATAAAAACCCCGCCGAAGCGGGGTTGATTTACAGACATTTAGTAAAGAGGGGGTTTACATAAATGAGACTTTTTTCTTCTAATTAGCAAGTTTTGCTAATTCACCTTCAGCTACTTTTGCTGGTAGAGGAATATAACCGTCTTTTACAACAACATGCTGGCCAACCTTAGAAAGTATCATTTTCATGAATTCTGTTTCTAATGGAGGAAGCGCCTTGTTGGGTTGCTTGTTAACGTATACATATAAGAAGCGACCTAATGGATATTTGCCTGCTGAAGCGTTGATAGGTGTTGCTTCAATAAATTCACCACCTTCTTTTTTAGTCAAAGGAACCGCTTTAACACCGGATGTTTTGTAGCCAATACCCGAATAACCTAAGCCGTTAAGTGACTTGGTGATGCCTTGTACAACTGATGCAGAACCCGGTTGCTCATTAACACTGTCTTTATAATCGCCTTTACAAAGTGCTTTCTTTTTAAAATAACCATAGGTGCCAGAAACTGAATTACGGCCATAAAGTTGAACAGGTCGATTTGCCCAGTCGCCAGTTAAACCAAGTTGTCCCCATGTCGTAATGTCGCTTTCGTAACCACATTTACGTGTTGCAGAAAACATTGCATCAACTTGTGGAATTGAAAGGCCTTTGATTGGATTATCTTTGTTTACATAAACAGCCAAAGCATCAATCGCAACAGCGATAGCGGTAGGCTTGTAACCAAATTTACCTTCGAATGCTGCGACTTCTTTATCCTTCATCTTGCGACTCATTGGACCGAAGTTAGAGGTGCCTTGGCTTAAAGCAGGTGGTGCTGTCGATGAACCAGCAGCCTGAATTTGAACATTAACGTTAGGATAAAGGCGTTTGAATTCTTCAGCCCAAAACGTCATTAAATTCGCTAAGGTATCAGAACCAACACTGCTGATATTACCTGATACACCACTAGCCTTTGCATAGTCAGTCAGGCCAGCATCAACTTTGTCTTCAGCCATCGCTGTCATTGATAGTGAGAGAGCGATTAAAACTGCAGAAAGTCTCTTAATAGTCATTTTGATTTATCTCCTTTGAGATATATTGAACAGAAAAAATTAATAATAATTTGTGAAGGAATTATCTTCAGATCAAATGACACTATAGTTAAAAGAATATGACAGTTTCATGACAAATTTAAAGAAACAACTGCTTTGAAGTAACAACAGAGGTTATGCTGTTAACACTGAATTCGTATCATTCTGAACATGGACTATAAGCGACTCGGGCAAGTCACAACGAAACAAACTGCCTTTACCAACTTCGCTCTCAATATAAAGATCCCCGTCATATCGAGCTAAAGCATGTTTAACTATCGCAAGCCCAAGTCCAGTTCCACCTTTATCTCGAGACCGGCCTTTATCAATACGATAAAATCGTTCCGTCAATCTTGGTATATGTTCAGAAGCAATACCTAGCCCATTATCACGAACACTGAAATGTGCGCCGCTTTCATCTTTATACCATTCAACATCAATAACACCATGCTCCGGCGTATATTGGACGGCATTAAAAACAAGATTTGAAAAAACACTGTAAATTTCTCGTTGGTTTGCTTGTAAATATAAATTTGGATCTGCATTAAGTGTAATGTTATGACCCATAAAGCCGCTTAGTGATCTTGCTTCATTCACTATCGCCAACAACATATCGGGCAGGGGTATTGTCTCTTTTACACTTTGTCCGGAATCTGCTTCAAGTCCTGAAAGTTGCATAAGGTCTTCAATTAAATTTTGCATACGTGTTGTTTGCGATCGCATCTGCTGTATATATCCAATCCATTCTTGCGGGCATTCTTCATCATCAACAAAGCCTTCAAGATAACCAGAGATTACTGTCAGTGGCGTTCGCAATTCATGTGACGCATTAGCGATAAAGTCTTTACGCATCTGATTAATGCGAGTAATAGCAGTAACATCTCTAGCGACAAGTAATTTTTGTGTTTCGCCATAAGCAGAGATACGCACTTCCAGCATTAATCTGTCATCCACTGGCGATGCTATTTGCAATCCTCTTTCTAATTCAGAGGGACTCGAATTAAGGTATTTTATTAGTTTCGGGTATCGCACCAAATTAGGCAGCCTTAGACCGCTGTCTTTAGGCCAATGCACACCAATATATTCTCGGGCTTTTTCATTAGCCCATTCAATCTCACCATGCTCGCCTATTACAATAACTGCATCCGGCAAAGCACGCGTCGCTTTTTGAAAGCGTTTTAAATAACCGGATAATTTTTGTTTACGGGATTTATTTCTATTTCTCAGGTAATCAATCTCTCGACAAGTTTCATCAATCAAACCCATTTGAGAAGGCCCGTTTGTTTCCTGACGTTTTTGCAACCATATTAGAATTTTTGTGAATTCTCTGTATTGCCAGCAGATGAATAATAATAATCCGACAATAATACAGATTGGAAGATAGCCGGTGGCCATACCGATTAACGCACTTAGAGAAAGCACACTGATAAAACGCCAAAGATCGTACTTCATTTCGGTAAAAAATTAACGCGTAGAGAAACGGTATCCAACACTACGAACGGTTTGAATGAACTTATCAAAGCCAAAAGGCTCCAGCGTTTTTCTAAGCCGGCGAATATGGACATCAACAGTGCGCTCTTCAACGTAAACATTTTCACCCCAAACCTGATCGAGTAACTGAGAGCGACTATACACCCGTTCCGGATGCCCAATAAAGAAATGGAGTAATTTAAATTCGGTAGGACTGATGTCAATATCCTGCCCATTTGCTGATACTCGGTATGTTTCCGGATTGAACAATAAACCCTCAACTTCTATTACGCCTGATTCGTCTGTCCCTGAATAACGTCTAAGAACCGCTCTGACTCTGGCAACCAGTTCCTTTGTAGAAAAAGGTTTAGTAATATAATCATCGGCACCAGTTTCAAGCGCACGAACTTTATCTTCTTCTGCGCCTTTAGCCGTTAGCATGATTATTGGGAGATCACGCGTTTCTGGCGTACTACGCAAGCGACGTGCATAATCAATACCACTCATTCCCGGCAACATCCAATCAAGCAATACCAGGTTAGGCCGCTCTAACTCAATGGTTGTTCTCGCTTGTTCAACATCAGCAGCTTCCTTACACTCAAAGCCTTCTTTCATTAATGCATAGCCAAGCATATCGCGAATTGCTTCTTCGTCTTCAACAATCAATATTTTGTCTTTCATAAAATTTAAGTTTGTATCAAACATGATACATATTAGAAAGTACTAATATTACAACTTCATGACAGAAAAGGCTCAACCAAGTTACAAATAGGCTACTTAATACAATAAGTGATAATTCACATTAACTATTGTAACTCTGCTGTCATATTTCCTTCACCGTTTTGTCATGTAAGTTTCATTTAGCTGCAATAGTCGCGTCCTATCTTTACATCACCAGATTGGGGAGGCGCTCAGTACATAAAATATGAGTGCATCACATAAGTTTAATTTACTTGTAAGGAGAAACATTGTGTTTAAAAAGACACATATAAAAAGCTTACTAGGTGCGATCTTGATTGGCACCATGGCAGCAATATCAACACCAGCAATGGCAACTAACGAAGCTATGCTGGATTTATTAAAAATCTTAAAGGATAAAGGCAGTATTTCAGCTGAAGAATACGAACTGTTAACTAATGCATCTAAGGCTGATGGTGAAAAGGTCGAGGGTTCTATCAACGAAATGAAAGCTGAAGTTGATAAGAAAACCAAAGATATGCCAAAGATTACGACCAAAGGCAAATTCAAAGTTGCATCCGCGGATGGTAATTGGGAATTTCAACCTATCGGCCGCATCTTCTGGGATTACATAGCAAATGATGCAGATGGTGGAGCAACAGGAACTTATGGAGATAGTGGTTATGAACTACGTCGCGCACGTCTGGGCATGCAAGGTAAATATAAGCCTATTTCCTGGAAGTTAGAAATGGATTTTGCAGATCAATCAAGTCTCAGTTGGAAAGATGTGTGGGTCGCATACAATGGTAAAAGCAACCTTGGAAAATGGTGGTTAAAGTTTGGTCAGGCACATACCGCTTTTGGTCATTCAACTATCAGCAGTAGTAAATATATGCCATTGATACGCCGTGCTTTACTTGCTGACGGGCCGCAACACTCTCGACGTGTTGGTGTATCTGCTTTCCATCAAGCAGACCGATGGTTTGCACACGCCAGTGCACAAGTTCAAGGTCTTAATGATGACGCTGTTTCTGGCGCTACAGAAGACCGTCAGACTTACGCTTTTCGTTTAGGTGGCACGCCATTCAAGAAAGACAAAAATCATCTGTTACACCTTGGCGGTTCATTTATGCATGAAGAGCTAAATGGCGACAGATTCAATAACATCGATAACAATTTAGTTTCACACTTAGGTGATGGCGATCAATTGGAATGGGATTCAGGCGAGATTGCTGGCTTAGAGGTAGATACGGTAGATGCGTTTGGACTTGAAGCTATTAGTGTATGGGGCCCTTTGCACGGTGTGTTTGAATACACTGCTTGGGATGTAGACACTCTTTCTTCAGGTAGTTATGACCTTGATGCTTTTGCGTTTGATGTCGGTTACTTCTTTACTGGTGAATCAATGAAGTACAATAGCAAAGGTCAGTTCAGTGGCATCAAACCTAAAAAGTCTGTTATGAATGGTGGTTGGGGCGCATGGCAGCTTGCAGCTCGCTATGAACAGATGGATCTGAGAGATGGTAACGTTGATGGTGGTGAAGCTGAAGTATTCACCGTTGGTCTTAACTGGCACCCGACAGGTAATACTCGCATGATGGCAAACTACGCTACCGTACTTGATATTAAGTGTGGCGGTGTTGCAGGTGCCACTACAACATGCGATGGAGCAACAGGCACAGAACCTTCCGCCTTCACACTTCGCGCAATGATGTACTATTAAGCTTAAGTATTCTTTGCTTTAGAAATGACCCCGCTTCGGCGGGGTTTTATTTTTAAAGGAATGGACTAGCAGGATTTTTGCTCTAAGCACCAACGGTAGGCGCTTTAGACGAATCCTGCATCTGTCAGTATGCCACTTTGCTAAAATGTGCGAGCGGTGTCCCTCGGATTGATTAGCTGCTAAAAGAGAAAACCAAGCAATGAAAAATATAGAAACTCTATAGAGACTTTTTACAAACTCCCAACAATATTAATACTTCCAACCATACCCTGAGCTTCATGTTCTTTTTTGTGACAGAAGAGTTTTAAGTTTTTACCTTTTGTCATTGGAAAGAAAAACCATTCAACACTTGCACCCGGTTTTAATTCCATATCATTGATAGAACCATGAATTTCAGCGATGGTCTTACCTGCGTTATCCATAACTTCAACCTTCCGTGTGAAGATATGAGTCGCAAAAGCGTCTGATGTGAAATAGTGATCGTCTGAACTGGGATTAGTGATAACCAGTTTGTAATAATTTCCACGTTCAAAAGTCAACGTGTCAGGCACGAATTTCATTTGGCCATCTTCCGTACCAACACTGACGTTAACTTCAATTGCTTTAGGACCATGCGGTTTTTCAGCCGAAGCGAATGGAGAAGTTAAGACTAAAGATAACGCAAAGAAAATTATTTTTTTCATATCTACCTCTAATTGATGAATATTGTTTTTTAAATAATAGCCTAATCAGGCTAATCGTAATTAATGATAGATTATCAACTTAAAATTACCTAATTCAGAGAATTGTTTCTCTGCAATTGGAAAGCTAGTATGAACGCGTTTCAAATGGATTATTAATAATGATATGGAGATTTTATTATGAAACTAATTAATACATTTATACTAACGTTACTTTTAACATTGCCTGTCATTGGCTTTAGTGCTGATGCGATCAATATAAATACTGCCGATAAGGAAACCTTAATGTCCGTCATTAAAGGTGTCGGCGAAACTAAAGCCGAAGCAATCATTGTTTACCGAAAAGATAATGGCAATTTCAAATCTGTAGACGAACTAGCTAACGTCAAAGGTATTGGTCAAACTATTGTCGAAAAGCATAGAGAACAACTGTCAACATCTGAGTAATTTTCACCCCTCCTCAAATATTGACTTGTTGCAAGGGCCTCTCCATGAGGCCTTTTTTATCTCCATGGATGGAGTGTATGTCGCGAAAGGGCAAGGATGCCCGAAGCGACATATTAATGAGAACCAAGTAATTTTTAGCGCAGAGGCAACTAATAGACGCCGCTCCTGCGCATGACCTCCAAGGACGGAGGAAATGCAATAGGATTGTCAGGAACAATCCTTGCCCATGCGCCCGCGGTATTACCTGCATGGATGCAGGTACTTAGGATACGTCTGGAACATGTATCCTGACCGTTCATCCTGAACATAACCTTGTCCCAATTCCCCTCGCTCTGTATGCTTGCTGCATTTTATAAATCAACAATATCAAAAGCATGGACAATGAATACAATCCGGAAAAAATAGAATCCGGCGTACAAAAAAAATGGGAAGACAATAACGCTTTTCATGTAACCGAAGATCCAGACAAAGAGAAGTTTTACTGCCTTTCTATGTTCCCCTACCCCAGTGGTAAATTACACATGGGTCACGTGCGTAATTACGCTATTGGTGATGTCATCAGTCGTTACCAACGTATGCAAGGTAAAAACGTCATGCAGCCTATGGGTTGGGATGCTTTTGGTCTGCCTGCTGAGGGCGCTGCAATAAAAAATAATGTGCCGCCTGCAAAATGGACTTACGAAAATATTGATTACATGCGTGGACAATTAAAGCGCCTTGGTTTTGCATATGACTGGGATCGAGAATTAGCAACTTGCAGTCCTGATTATTATCGATGGGAACAATGGTTCTTTACCCAACTTTATGAAAAAGGCCTGGTTTACAAAAAAACGTCTGTCGTAAATTGGGATCCCGTTGATCAAACTGTATTAGCAAATGAACAAGTCATCGATGGCAAAGGTTGGCGTTCTGGTGCGACTGTTGAACGTCGAGAAATCCCGCAATGGTTCTTAAGAATCACCGACTATGCCGATGAATTATTAAACGATTTAGAAAAACTTCCCGGTTGGCCAGATGCTGTTCGTACCATGCAAGCAAACTGGATTGGTCGTTCTGAAGGTGTCGAAGTTGATTTTAAAGTTGAAAATTCAGACGAAACCTTACGTATCTATACGACTCGACCCGATACTATTATGGGTATTACCTACATGGCTGTGGCAGCTGAACACCCGCTCGCTAAAGCCGCATCTGAAAATGATGCGAACCTACGTACCTTCATTGATGAATGTAAGAGTGGCGGCACGACTGAAGTCGAAATGGAAACCATGGAAAAGAAAGGCATGCCGCTCAATATTAATGTGCGTCATCCGATTAGCAATGAATTGATTCCATTATGGGTATCGAATTTTGTATTGATGGGCTATGGCACAGGTGCCGTCATGTCAGTTCCGGGACACGATCAACGTGATTGGGAGTTTGCTCACAAATACGATATTCCTATTAAACAAGTTATCTTTCCCAGCGATGGTAGCGAACATGATTTAACCGAATCCGCTTATACCGAGAAAGGTATATTGAAGAATTCAGCTCAGTTCGATGGACTAACTTCGAAGGAAGCTTTCGATGCCATAGCTGACTATGTAGAAAAAGAAGTGTGTGGTAATCGTAAAGTTAATTACCGATTAAGAGACTGGGGTATTTCTCGTCAACGATATTGGGGTTGCCCAATCCCGATCATTAATTCAAAAGATGGAACAACACACGCCGTTCCTGCCGACCAATTGCCCGTTGTTCTGCCAGAAGACATCGAATTCAAAGGTATCAGTTCACCAATAAAATCCATGCCGGACTTTATTAATGTCGAGGCACCTGATGGCAGCGGTCCTGCAGAACGAGAAACAGATACCTTTGATACCTTCTTTGAATCATCCTGGTATTTCGCTCGTTATTGTTGTCCTGATAATGATGAAGCAATGTTGGATGACCGTGCTAATTACTGGTTGCCGGTTGATCAATACGTCGGCGGTATTGAGCATGCGATTTTACATTTACTTTATGCGCGCTTCTTCCATAAGTTAATGCGTGATTTAGGTTTCTTGAAGAGCGATGAGCCGTTTACCAACTTGCTAACACAAGGCATGGTATTAAAAGACGGTACAAAAATGTCGAAGTCAAAAGGTAATACGGTTGACCCTCAGCCTTTAATTGAGCAATACGGCGCTGATACCGTTCGTTTATTCATGATGTTCGCATCACCACCAGAACAAAGTCTGGAATGGTCGGATACCGGTGTTGATGGTTCACATCGCTTTTTAAAACGTCTATGGAAATTGGCTAGCGCTCATATTAATAAAGGTAAAACGCCAAAATTAGACATCTCCTCTTTAACAGCCGATCAACGAGAATTGCGTCGTAAGATTCATCTTACTATCGATAAAGTAAATGACGATATCGGTCGCCGATATACATTTAATACCGCTATCGCAGCGGTCATGGAAATGATGAATGCTTTATCGAAATCAAAGTTATCTGCAAATAATGACCACGCCATCATGCGCGAAGGCATTGAAACAGCGACGTTATTATTATCGCCAATTGTGCCGCATATTACTGACGCACTCTGGATTGCGCTTGGACATGAAGATGAATTGATTAATGCTACTTGGCCTAAATCAGATCCAGCAGCACTTGAACAAAGTGAAATTGAGATGGTGATTCAAGTCAATGGCAAACTTCGCGGTAAGGTTTCCGTGGCTAAAGATGCTGACCAGAAAGAAATTGAGGCGCTCGCTATCGAGGATGAAAACATCAAACGTAATATTGAAGGTAAAACTATCAGAAAAATCATCGTTATTCCGGGACGCTTAGTGAACATCGTCGTGTCATAGGGTAAAATACCTGAAAACAACTAAAAAGAACTCGCTTGAGGACAACTAAATGAAAATGCGCCTATTATTAATATGCTTGATGGCATTAACTAGCGCATGCGGATTTCATCTGCGCGGTTCTCAACTAACAGAATTTGACGTTGCTAATATTTTCATCAATCCATCAAGCGCTCCACAACTTGCCAAAGAAGTTAAATCTCAACTAACAGGTGCGGGCGTATCTTT
>JAJFKK010000071.1 GCA_021773245.1 Gammaproteobacteria bacterium
CATCCTTCCATTTTCTTTTCTTTAATCTTTTAGGATATATAATTTCAGAAATTTAATTCTGCTTTCTTATATCAAATGAGCTATATAATGAAATGGTTTTGACCATAAACGGTAATTAATTTAATTACTATTTGGTAGATATAAGGGTATAAAAAATGAGATATGCAGAAAATTGGACTAAGGTAGATATAGAAAACCTAGATTTTGAAAAAGCATTAGCATGGTGCGCAAAAAACCTTAAAGGGAAACAATTTATCGAAAACAAAACTATGAAGTTTGAACACGATGAAGATGCCACTAAGTTTAAGATCGGATACAAGGAATGATAAACTGATCAGCGGCAATATAGTAATTTGATCGGGTAACGTACAAAAGGCTATTTTGCATAACCTCACTACTTGGAGGTGTGTCTGCTTTCACTGGATAGTAGAAGGTTAAGGTACTTATGTAGAACTGCTGCTTTGTTGTGACTTCAACTTTTCACCGCAACACTTCATCTTAAACTCTAACAAGTATCTTATCCAAAATTGATCCGGGAAGAACTCGTTTTAAGAAAGCAAATAAATAAGTTGGAAACGTCACACAATACTGTGCTTTTGGTTTCTCGCTTTCTAATGCATGTATTACTTTTTTTAGTACTGCTTCTGGTCCAAGAGTGAACGGTACTTTCTTGCCTGCTTCACTTTCCATTTTATTATAAGCATCAGTATGGATAGAGTTATTCTTATCGATTACTTTATTGAAGTTTGAAACAACATTATTTCGAAACTCACTTTTTATGGGACCCGGTTCGATTAAACTAACTTTAATTTTTGTATCTGCTAATTCATAACGCATGGCATCGCTTAATGATTCCAGTGCATATTTCGATGCGCAGTAGGCACCACGGAACTTCATTGTGACAAAACCCAACACCGAACTGATCTGAATAATTCGACCTGCATTGTTTTTCCTCATTGTGGGGATAATTAGATTTGTCAGTTCTTGTGTACCGAGAACATTTGTTTCAAATTGATCACGTAAGGCCTCAATGGGCAAGTCTTCCACAGCGCCAGTCAAACCATAGGCAGCATTATTGATAAGTCCATAAAGCTGACCTTTTGATTTTTCTAATACAGATTCAACTGCCGAATGAATGGATTTTGAGTCTGCTAGGTCTAACATAACAGTATCGAAACCGGCGTTATTTAAATCCTCAATATCCTCTTTTTTTCTAGCCGTGGTGATTACGTCGTAGTTTCTTGCCTTCAAGCCATTGGCTAGACATCGACCAATGCCGGTTGAGCACCCTGTAATTAATATGTATTTCATATGATTAGAATAGTTATCTTGAAATTAGATTAAGTTTGAAATTACGACTTCGTGATTTTTATTTCCTCAACTGTAAAACTCATTAAAAATCTGAAACTTGCAGCGTTTAAACATGAATTAATATTATTGAATAAACATTTGAAGATAAACTCATTCTATGAGATTTTACTCATATAAATACCCTAATAATTATAAATATACGGTAATGGAATGAAGCTTTTACTCAACACTTTGGTCACATTAGGCAGTGGATTGTTGCTCACTACAAGCGCAGCTGCGGCGGAACTTGGTGGTGATTACAAATCCTTACTTTGTCCTACATCTTTAAATATCCCTGAACGACCTTCTGTTGATGCTGAGCTAGAAGCCGGTGATACCCATATCGTAGCTGATGAGGCTGACCTTGTTGAAGGCGGAACTTCAACATTAACGGGTAATGCTGAAGTCAGTCGAGATTCACAACAAGTCACCGCTGATTTTATTGAATACAATCAACCTGGCGAAACCGCCGATCTTAATGGCAATGTTAATTATTGGGATGAAGCGCTGTTTTTGAAAAGTAATGATGCCTATTTAGAACTGGATAAAGGTATCGGCGAGTTTTCAGATGCTGATTACATACTAAAAGATAGTAGATCCAGGGGAATAGCTAGCAAACTTGTGCTGGATGTTGGTACACGTACTGAAATGGATGATGTCCAATATACAACTTGTGACCCGGATGACGAATTCTGGAAACTTACTGCAGATAATATAGAACTAGACCATGAAAATAATTGGGGTAAAGCAAAAGGTGTAGTACTAAGAATTAAAGACTTTCCTGTTTTTTATTCCCCCTATATGTCTTTCCCACTGAATAAAGAACGTAAAAGTGGTTTTCTTGCACCTGGTTACGGCAATACAAACCGGCATGGCTTTGAAGCAAGGGCTCCTTACTACTGGAATATCAGTCCAAATATGGATGCAACATTAACACCGCGTTTATTAACGAACAGTGGTGTTATGGCAATGGGTGAATACCGTTATTTATTTAAACGTGCTACAGGTGAAATTAATTTCGAATACCTAGCTAGTGATAATGAACGACAAGATCAACATAGAAATGCATTTGGTATAACGCATCATCAACAATTTTTAGACACCGGTAATTTATTTCTTACCTATAACAGAGTTTCTGATAAATTTTACTTCGAAGATTTTGGCAGTCAGTTAAGTACGACAAGTACTCGTTTTCTTGAAAGACGAGCTGAAGCTTCGTATAGCGGGACTAACTGGGATATAACAACACGTATTCAAGATTATCAAACGGTTGATCGCAGTATTGAGGCAACCGCACGCCCATATAAACGTTTGCCACAAATACTTTTCAATTACGGTTCACCCCGTACCTATGGAAAATTAAATTATGGCGTCGGTACTGAAACGGTTTATTTTCAACGCGGCGATGATAATGTTTTTACTACGACCAATAACGATAACGTTAATGGTTTGCGTGCTCAAATTAAACCGTATGTCAGCTTTCCGATGCGTTCTGTCGCAACTTTCCTCGAACCAAAACTAAGTCTCGACTATACACAGTACAATTTGGAAGATTCAGCAAACTTTACTCGAAATCCAAGCCGTGTCTTACCTGTATTCAGCCTGGACAGTGGCCTTTTTCTAGAAAGAGAAACTAAACTTTTTAATACCGGTTACTTACAAACACTCGAACCTAGATTATTTTATCTTTACACACCAAATGAAGATCAAAGTGACCTTCCTGTTTTTGATACTGGCCAGTTGACTAATTCATTTGATTTGCTATTTAGAGAAGATCGTTTTAGTGGTAATGATCGTCGCGGCGATGCTAACCAACTGACATTCGCACTTACTTCTCGTTTTATTAATCAGGAAACAGGGCGAGATTTAGGGCATGTGAGTCTTGGCCAAATATTTTATTTTCAAGATCGTAAAGTCACTTTGCCGGGTGGCGCAGTACGTGATGAAGCCGGTTCTGCATTTATTGCCGAATTTGATACCAAATTTATTAAAAACTGGAATATTGGTGGCGACATTATTTATGACCCAAATGTAGGCAACAGTACACAGAAGATTACCGCACAGGCAACTTATAACCCAGCTCCAGGTAAAATATTGAATTTGGCTTACCGCGTTCGGCGGGACGGGACAGATATAGAACAAAGTGATATCTCCTTCCGATGGCCTGTGAATAAAAACTGGAATGCAGTTGGTCGCTGGAATTACGCCGTACCTGAAGGACGTTCGTTAGAAACTTTTGCTGGTATCGAATACGAAAGTTGCTGTTGGGGCACTAGATTGGTGGCAAGACGCTTCCTGACAGATATAAATGGTGAATTCGACACCGGTGTTTTCTTACAAATTGAATTAAAAGGACTAGCAGGAATAGGTAAAAAGACTGTAGACTTCCTAAAACAGCAAATCCCCGGTTACCAGAGTGAATTCTAGATTTTCCAAATTTAAACCCCAACATATTGTGTTGGGGTTGTTTATCCTATTTTGTTACCAATCCCTAAGCTATGCAAATGTGCCATTGGATAGAATCATTGCTGTGGTCAATGAAGATGTCATTATGCAAAGCGAACTCGAAGCCAAGATGCGTACTGTTCGAGGACAAATTGAACAACAAGGTTCTCAAGTCCCACCACCGTCTATTTTTGAGCGTCAAGTACTAGATAATCTGGTCCAGAGTCGTATTCAACTGCAACTCGCATCAAGATCCGGGATTAGAGTTGATGACGAAACATTAAACCGTACTATTGGCAATATAGCAGCTGAAAACCAAGTATCACTTACTCAATTCAGAGAAATTCTGGAACAAGATGGTTATAGCTATGAGCAATTTCGTGAGGATATCAGGAATCAAATTACACTGACTCAACTACGTAAAAGGCAGGTTGAAAGTCGTATCGTTGTTACCGAAAGAGAGATTGATAACTTTTTAGTGAATCAGGAGTTTCAAGGAAGCTTTCAGACTGAAATACGTTTATCTCACATTTTATTATCATTACCGGAAGCAGCAACAATTGATGAAATAGAACAAGTCCGTCAAGTCGCAGCGCAAGTAAGAGAAGATTTACTCGCAGGAGCTGATTTTGGAGAAATAGCGAGCACTGTTTCTGATGGGGGTAATGCTAATAATGGTGGAGACTTAGGTTGGCGTAAAACTGAAGATATACCTAGTTTATTTGCCGACTATATTCCTGAAATGAAAAATGGCGATATTAGTGAGTTAATCCAAAGCCCGAGTGGTTTTCATATTATAAAAATTTCTGATATTAAAAGTGATGAAGAAAATATCGTTGAGCAAACTCTTGCCAGACATATTCTAATTAAACCCGATCAATTAATTACTTCACAGCAAGCGAAAGCTAAATTAGAGCAATTAAAATCACGTATAGATAACGGTGATGATTTCGCTTTATTGGCAAAAGGAAACTCACATGATTCGATTAGCGCAATTGATGGCGGCAATCTTGGCTGGCGCTCACCAGGCGAACTTGTACCTGAATTTCAACGCATGATGGATAGCCTAGAACCTAACCAAGTTAGTGAACCTTTCCAATCCAACTTTGGCTGGCATATTCTTGAAGTGCTAGAACGACGAGATTTTGATAATACTGAATCTGTTAAGCGTGGTAAGGCTAGACAGGCGATAAGAAATCGAAAATTAACAGAGGCTATGCAGAACTGGACTAGACGATTACGAGATGAAGCCTATGTCGAATACCGACTAGAAGATGATAGTTAGCCCGCACTTCTCACCAGGATGAGAAATGCGGACTAGAAAACCTCGCATATTAATCACAGCAGGTGAACCAGCTGGCATAGGGCCAGATTTAATCATCAAACTTTCTCAAATCAAGCATGATTATGATCTTACCGTTGTAGGTGATCCTGATTTATTAATTGATAGAGCAAAATTATTATCTACCCCTCTCGATATTATTCCTGTTTCTCAAGACTCTATATGTCAAAAAGAAAACTCATTAAAAGTTTTACCTATAAAACTAATAACATCTAGTTTACCGGGAAAACTAAATGTACAAAATTCTAGCTATGTACTTAAAATACTCGATGTTGCCTGTAATGGATGCCTTTCAAATGATTACGATGCCGTCGTAACAACCCCCATACAAAAATCTGTCATAAATGATGCAGGAATTGAATTTAGTGGACACACCGAGTACTTTGCAGAGCGATGTGATAATGCATTTCCAGTTATGTTACTCGCTTGCCCACAATTACGAGTTGCACTTGTCACTACTCATTTGCCCTTGCGCGAAGTACCCGATGCAATAACTTCCGAAAGAGTTGAGAAAACAATTAGTATCGTAATTGAGGAAATGTCTAAACACTTTGGCATAAATAATCCTGAAATCACCGTCTGTGGGTTAAACCCTCATGCAGGAGAAGGTGGGTATTTAGGTCAAGAAGAAATAACAATTATTAATCCTGTTATTAACGATTTTGTTAATCAAGGGTTTAACGTATCTGGATCTTTACCAGCTGATACAGCCTTCAGAGAAGAACTACGAGAAAAGACGGATGTTTTCATCTGTATGTATCATGACCAAGGTTTACCTGTTCTTAAAACCTTAGGCTTTGGAGAGGCTGTAAATGTTACGCTTGGCCTACCTATCATTAGAACCTCAGTTGACCATGGCACTGCTCTTGATCTTGCTGGTACAGGAAAAGCGCAATGTGATAGTTTACTAGCCGCAATAGAGATGGCGGAACAAATGGCAAGCCATAAATTAACGAATAGCTTAAGGCACCAATAAATTTTGATAGCTCCAGATAAACATCGAGCACGTAAACGTTTTGGACAAAATTTCTTACACGATCCATCCATAATTCAACGGATCGTTGATATTATAAACCCACAAAAGCAAGATCATCTGATTGAAATTGGTCCAGGCAAAGGTGCACTAACGACATTAATGTTAGAACGGGTAACAAAGCTCGATGTTATTGAAATAGACAGAGATCTCGTAGCTTCACTAAAAACGATGCTAGGTAATGATGACCGTTTAGTTATTCACGAAGCCGATGCATTAAAACTAGAATTATCTCAGTTTGGTCAAAAGGATTTACGTATTGTTGGGAATTTACCTTATAACATCAGCACACCACTACTTTTTCATCTATTAACATATAAAAAGTGCATTAAAGACATGACCTTCATGCTGCAAAAAGAGGTGGTTAATCGTATTTGTGCAAAACCTGGAAATAAACAATATGGTCGACTGACAGTCATGCTTCAATATTATTGTGAAGTGGAATCTCTTTTTACTATTAAGCCAGGTGCTTTCAATCCAAGTCCAAAAGTTGATTCAGCCATAGTTAGACTCCGACCATTAAAAAAACCTCAGCATGAGCTTTTAGATCATGAATGTCTAAAAATTATAGTCAGAGAAGCTTTCTCTCAACGACGAAAAACGATACGGAACGGACTAAAAAATTACATTTCGGAAACTGATATGAAAGACCTCGATATCGCGCCAGAAACACGTGCGGAAAACCTGGAAATCGCTGACTTCGTAAAACTTGCAAATCGCTACCATTATTTGAAAATCAACAGCTTATAAGACTGTGGATAACTCTGTGTATTATTTATAGTCAAAAAAGCGTCATTAAATTGAAATTCAAATGATATTTAGTTAACAAATAATAAATATAAATTTAATTATCATTTAATTTCAATGACTTATACCGACACGTAATGCTTTCAAGCTTATGAAATTAATTTCTAATACACTGAATATTTTAAAGCGTTTTTACTGTGTATAATTCAAGAATATCATTAATCTTACTTCTGGTAAGTACTCACAGACCTGCTGCGCATTCTTATACCATTAGTTTATAATCCTGAATAAAAATCAAACTTAAAAAGCAATTCTTTTGAAAACCAAACTATTAAGTCTCAGTTCAAAAATTGACAAATTTACTGAATGCACAGGTCGGTGTATTTCCTGGCTTGTCATCATTCTTGTCGTTCTCGTCGGCTATGACGTCTCTATGCGTTATCTATTTCAAAGTGGTTCTGTAGGCATTCAAGAGATGGAATGGCACCTCTTTTCAATCATTTTTCTTATCGGTGCGGCTTATACTCTTAAACATGATGAGCACGTACGGCTTGACGTCTTCTATCGAAGTAAATTCTTAAATGACCGACATCGAGCCTGGATAGATGCTTTTGGTGCATTATTTATCCTTATCCCTTTTTGCATTCTAATTATTATTAGCGTCTGGCCATTTCTTTCTCAAGCCTATATTCATAATGAAGCATCGCCTGATCCAGGCGGGCTTCCTGCTCGATGGTTAATCAAGAGTATGATTCCCGTTGGTTTTGCTTTCTTATTACTTCAGGGTATCGCTGAAAGTATAAAAAAGATTATTTTCGCCCTAGATATGGATATGGACAAAACATTATGACGATTTGGATCATCTTAATGTTTTTAACATTAATGCTCTTATTGCTAATGGGCTACCCCGTTGCGTTTACATTAGGCGCTGTCGCCCTTACCTTCGGTAGTATTTTTTTAGGATTTGATTTTTTCATCTCACTTCCATTGCGTATCTGGGGGATCATGACCAACTTTACCCTGCTGGCTGTTCCGCTTTTCGTATTTATGGGAGTGGTATTTGATCGCTCAGGTCTCGCTGAAGACTTATTAGAAACAATGGGCAAACTGTGTGGAAAGTTAAATGGTGGTTTAGCGCTCTCTGTAGTTATTGTCGGCGCAATGCTAGCCGCAACCACAGGTGTAGTTGGGGCAACCGTTGTAACAATGGGTATTATTGCTTTACCAACAATGCTAAAACATAACTATTCTGCCCCATTGGCAACAGGAACAATTGCCGCATCAGGGACGCTAGGTCAAATAATTCCACCAAGTATTATTTTGATTCTTCTTGGTGATGTCATGGGCGTGCCTGTTGGTCGTTTATTTATGGGTGCCATCATACCTGGAACTATTTTAGTTCTGTTATTCATGATCTATATCATCTCCTATGCTTGGTACAAGCCCAGTATGGCGCCTGCTTTAAAAAATAATTCAGAAAAAACAGATTATTTAAATGTAGTCGTTACATTATTGCCTCCTCTCACACTCATCATAGCTGTACTTGGTTCTATCTTCTTTGGAATTGCATCTCCTACTGAATCAGCGGCTGTTGGCGCTATTGGTGCACTGATACTTGCCGCGCTTCATAAGAAACTAAGTTTAGAAAATCTTCAAGATGCTATGCGACAAACAACAAAATTAACCAGTATGGTATTTATGATATTAATTGGTGCCTCTGCATTTGGTTCTGTATTCATCGGTATGAATGGAGATAGATTAGTGCTGGAAATAATGTCTAACTTACCTGGAGGCGTGTGGGGATTTTTATTTATTAGTATGCTGCTGATTTTTATTCTTGGCTTTTTTCTCGATTTTTTACAAATCTGTTTTATTGTTATTCCAATACTTGCTCCTATTGCTAACCAACTCGGTATCGATTTACTTTGGTTTGCTGTTTTAATTGCTATTAATCTACAAACCTCTTTTTTAACACCTCCCTTTGGTTTTTCATTATTCTATCTAAAAGCAGTCGCACCAGCCGAAGTTAAGATACAAGATATTTATTCAGGCATTATTCCTTTTGTGCTATTACAAGTTGTGACTTTATTTTTCCTAATAGCTATACCGGAATTAGTAACCTGGTTACCTGATTTTATGGATAATTTGAATGGCCTATAAAATCTATCTTAGAAAAACTTAAACTAGGGTCTAATTATCCTGGTATCAGAAATGAAAACTTCACTTTCTAAGTGATTTTATTACTGATGCAGTATCAGGCATAACACCATGCCAGATAAAAAATGCTTCAGCTGCTTGCTCAACGAGCATACCCAAACCATCCATGACTTTTAAAGCACCTTGTTCATTTGCCCATTTCATAAATACGGTTTCAGTATCTGAATACATTAGATCATAACAATAGGTATTATTATTAATTGTCGATGCAGAAATCGAAGGTAACTGACCATTTAGGCTAAGCGATGTTCCGTTTATGATTAAATCATAGGAAGAAGAAGGAATATCATCATAAGAACACGCTTTAATATTTCCTTTGTTGGAAAAACTTCTCGATAAATCCTCTGCACGGGAAACAGTACGATTAGCGATAATAATCCTGTCTGGGTTTTCTTCGCAAAGTGGTTCTAATATAGCTTTAACAGAACCTCCTGCTCCCAAAATAAGTACAGATTTATTTTTTATATCAAGACCATAATTAATTTTAAGATCATTAATCAAACCCTTGCCATCTGTTGTATCACCATAGATATTACTTTGTTCATCAAACCAAATAGTATTAACTGATCCTGATACTTCTGCACGTTGAGTTAATATAGTACAGAGTGAAAAAGCATTTTCTTTAAAAGGTACGGTGATGTTGAGTCCTTTGCCTTTTTGATTTGCAAATGAAATAACAAAATCAGAAAAGTTTTCGACAGGGACTTCAATAGCTTGGTAATTTAGTTTTATTCCTTTCTGCTTGGCAAATAAGGAATGAATTTGAGGCGACTTACTATGATTTACCGGGTTTCCAAAGACAGCATAATTGGAAATAGAACTATCCAAATTAATACTGCTATTCACAATGAGAGTGAGAAATTATTTTATAGAAGATACTAACTGCCTGAACGCTCTACTAATCCGCCTTTCAAACAATGAACCCTTAAACCACGTTCACTTAATAAATATGCACAGGCAGAACTTTGACGTCCACTGTTACAATAAAGAATATATTGTTTATCTGGATCGAGTGTTTGCGCCTTCAGACGTAACATAAAGAGCGGAATATTTACACTACCTTCAATATTTGCATTCTTATACTCACTCTCGAGTCTAACATCAACCCAGACAGCACCTTCATTCTTAACCATTGCGTCAGCTTCGTCATTAGTAACCCAACTCAACATGGGTTCTTTCAATAATTCATTGAAATCTTCTTTAGATAAACGTACTAAAGAACCATCTGTTGTCATAACGATATTGGCATTACGTTTTGCTTCCGAAAGCAAAGCCTCTTCGCCAAAAGCATCTCCATCGCCAAGCGTTGCTAATGTTAATTCTGATCCTGTCTTAGAAGTTCTAGTAACCTTACATTTTCCATGTTTGATGATGTAATAATAATCACCATCTCCACCTTGTTTTATAATGACATCGCCTGCCTTCGCCGGTACATCTTGCATGCGCATAAACATGGCCTGAATATTTGCTGGAGGCACTTGTAGAAAAGCTTTCGACTGCAAAATACGCGTCATCCAATCGCCATCTTCATCCTCATCCTCATCAGAACCTTCATCAACTTGAATCTCATCAACTTCAATACCGGATAATTGATCCCAGGTAAGTAATATATCGAGTAAATCGCTGTCAATTCGAATGACTTGGCTATCAGTTTTAGCTGTTGCTGTCGCTTTTCTTGGTTGTTGGTTTGCTAAGGCATGCTTGGCTATATCAGAACCCGACATGACGATCTTGCTTTCGCCGTTACTACTCACTATTTCAGCTTGTCCATCTATAAGATAAACAGACTTTCTATCAGTATCTCCCTCTTTAAAAATCACATTGCCAGCTGCTACATTCTCAACAAATGTCTTGCCAGCTAATTCCTGAAAATTTTCAGTATTAAGCGCACTCGCAGGCACAAACGACTTTAGTATACTTTTATCAATAAGATCAGGCATTTAGAAAAATTCCTTAAACGAAACCAGAGTATTAATTTACAATACTGTAATTGTAAACTCTGAGTAAAAATAATTAAATAAACAAATTCAGTTGAAGACCGTTATTGCGTCATTACGCTGAATAAAAAGATGAATTTACAAATAAATACTTACTTTATGCAGTTTAAAGCCATTGATGCGGTAAGAACAGTCAGAACAAATCAAAATGTGCCTCTTTGTGATGAGTCACAAAGAGGCAACAGATACAATTATATCTTAAATGTTGTAACCACTCTCATTATGTAAAACGATATCCAGTCCCTCAGTTTCTTCATCTTCATTGACTCTTAAGCCAATAACTTTGTCTAATACTTTTAGGACAATATAAGTTATAACGCCACACCAAACTATCGTAGCAACAACACCAATAGC
>JAJFKK010000072.1 GCA_021773245.1 Gammaproteobacteria bacterium
GAGGAGAAATTTAATGTCTTTATTAAACGTATTTGAAATTGCTGGATCTGCTATGACCGCACAAACCGTTCGTATGAATGTTACAGCAAGTAACATGGCAAACCTTGAATCGGTAAGTAGTAGTACGGGAGAAACCTATCGGGCAAGACACCCCATTTTTGAAACCGTTTACTCCGATAATATGCGAAATGGTTCAGTTAGTAGTGGTGTTCGTGTTGCAGGAATCGTTGAAAGCCAAGCACCGCTCCGCAAGGAATATAAGCCTGAGCATCCAAAGTCAGATGGCGATGGTTACGTTTATTATCCGAACGTAAATTCTATTGAAGAGATGACCAATATGATGTCAGCAACACGTACATTTCAAAATAATGTTGAAATCATTAATGCATCGAAACAGATGTTGTTAAGAACCTTAAGTATTGGCCAATAGTTGGTCATTAGAAAATAAAACTAATTAAGTAGTTAGAGGAAAATATCATGGCAGATTCAAACACTATCTTACCTGCTGCATTACAAAATCTTGCGATAAAGCAGCCCGATGCTGAGAAGGCAAATGATGGTCTTGACCAGGATGCTTTTCTTGAATTGATGTTGACGCAAATAAAACATCAGGATCCATTGAATCCAATGGAGAGTGGTGATTTTTTAAGTCAGATGGCTCAATTCGGAACGGTTAATGGTATCACTGAATTAAATAGTTCGTTTGCGACTCTATCCAGCTCGCTTCAATCTAGCCAGGCATTACAAGCATCAACAATGGTGGGTAATACTGTACTGGTTCCTGGTGACACCTCTGAATTGGTAAGTGGTGGACAGATAAGTGGTGCAGTAGATGTTAGTAATTCCTCTTCTAACCTGGTTCTCAATATAACCGATGCATCAGGTCAAAGTGTTAGACAAGTTGATTTGGGATCACATACAGCCGGTTTAGCAAAATTTACCTGGGATGGTTTAGACAACAGTGGCAATCCCGTAGCTGCTGGAAATTATTCAATAGAAGCGGCAGCACTGATAGGTGGGGAAGCTGTTGCACAATCAGTATTAGTTAATGCAAAGGTCAATAGTGTCACTTTAAATAAGACAGGTGGCGAACCTTTGTTAAATCTTAATGGACTTGGCACGGTGAGTATCAGCGATGTTAGAGAAATAATGTAAATCGAAGTTCGTGATTAAATCACAGGAGAAAGAAAATGGCATTTAGAGTAGCAATTAGTGGCTTGAAAGCAGCCTCAGGTGAGTTAGATGTAATCGGTAATAATATCGCAAACTCAAATACAGCAGGTTTTAAGAAGTCGCGTGCGGAATTTGTCGATGTCTTTGCCGTATCGAGTGTTGGTGGTAGTGGCAGTACACCAGGAAGTGGTGTACGTCTTTCAGCAATCAGACAACAATTTACCCAAGGTAATATTGCCTTTACAGATAACAATCTTGATATGGCAATTAATGGGACAGGTTTTTTTATCCTTGATGATAGTGGCACGCAAATCTATTCACGCGGCGGCGCATTTGGTGTTGACCGAAATGGTTTTCTGGCAAATGCACAAGGTCAAAATTTGATTGCCTTTGGCGCAGATGCCAGTGGCAACATAACCGGTGCAGCTGGACCGATACAAGTTAATACATCAAACATCGCACCTCAAGCGAGTGCCAATATGACGATTGATTTAAATTTGGATGCAGCACAAGGTGTGCCTGCTGTAGGTGTATTTGATGCCACAAATCCAAATTCATTCAATCATTCAACTTCGACAACGATTTTTGATAGTTTGGGTAATTCGCATTTAGCATCGATGTACTATGTAAAAACGGCAACGGCTAACCAATGGGAGGGTTACACTTTCGTTGATGGCACTCAGGTTGATGGACCGGATGCATTAAATTTTTCTTCTACTGGAGCATTAACTACACCGGCAAGTGGTGTTATAACGACACCGTCATTTACACCTACAGGCGGTGGTGCGGCAATGACATTGGCTCAAGATTATTCTGCATCTACTCAATATGGTAGTGCCTTTTCTGTCAATGCATTAGCTCAAGATGGTTTTACCACAGGACGACTCAGTGGTTTGGATATCGATAGTGAAGGCATCATCTTTGCCCGTTTTACTAATGGTCAATCCAGTGTTCAGGGTCAAATTGCACTTGCTAATTTCCCTAATAATCAGGGACTACAACCCGTAAGTGATACTTCCTGGGGTGAAACCTTCTCCTCTGGTGCTGTGACAATCGGTGCACCGGGTACAGCAAGTCTGGGCTTATTACAGGCTGGAGCATTAGAGCAATCAAACACTGACTTGTCGGAAGAATTGGTCAATATGATCATTGCACAGCGTTCATTCCAGGCAAATGCAGAAGTAATTAGTACCTCCGACACAGTTACTCAATCAATTATTAACCTGAGATAAATTTTAGTCATGGATAAATTACTTTACCTATCAATGACTGCGGCGACAAATACGCAACTCAGTCAGGCTACGATTTCCAGCAATCTATCTAACCTTGAAATGCCTGCTTTCAAAGCAGATTTGGAACAGTTTAGAAGTATGCCAGTATTTGGTGACGGTCATCCTTCAAGAGCGTATGCCATGTCTGAAAGACCAGGCATCGATTATACCCATGGCACAATCAATAAGACAGGTAACCCATTAGACGTTGCAATTAATGGAGACGGTTGGATCGCAGTACAGGCCCCTGATGGTAGCGAAGCATATACACGTCGTGGTGATATGCGTATCAATACATCAGGTTTTCTGGAAAATGGAAATGGTCAGTTAGTCTATGGAAATGGCGGTCCTATTGCTTTACCTCCTGCTGAAGAAGTTGTCATTGGTACGGATGGCACGATTAGCATTCGTCCATTGGGGCAGGATGAAAAATCGTTGGCTGTTCTCGATCGAATTAGATTAGTTAATCCGCCGATTGAAGATATCAATAAGTCACCTGATGGCTTGTTTCGATTACGTAATGGTCAATTGGCAAAGGTTGATGCCAGCGTTAACGTCGCACCAGAATCATTAGAAAGAAGTAACGTGAGTATGGTAGGTGCAATGGCACGGATGATTGAAACAGCACGTCTGTTTGAATTGAATATCAAAGCGATGTCTGCAGCAGAAGAAAATGATGAAGTAGCGACGAGAATGCTCTCACTTAATTAATTAAAGATAAACATACGAAGACCGAGTTGGAGAAATAATAATGACTCAAGCACTATGGATTGCAAAAACAGGGTTAGATGCGCAACAATCGCGAATGGCGATCATTGCCAACAATTTAGCTAACGTAAATACAACTGGTTATAAGTATTCCAGACCTATTTTTAATGATCTGTTGTATCAAACAATAAGACAACCCGGCGCACAATCATCACAAAACACTGAAATACCATCCGGTTTATTATTAGGCACCGGTGTCAGAACAATGTCGACACAAAAGTTTTATAGTCAGGGAAATATTATCCAGACTGAAAACCCGACAGATATCGGCATAACCGGTAAAGGTTTTTTTGAAATATTAATGCCGGATGGAGCAACGGCCTATACACGCGATGGTACATTTCAACTGGATTCGCAGGGACAAATGGTCACGTCAAATGGATTTATTTTACAACCTGCGATTACGGTGCCTGCCAATACACAAAGTATGACGATAGGTGAAGATGGTGTTGTCAGTGTGTTGGTAGCAGGTAGCACTTCCCCCACTCAAATTGGTTCAATTCAGCTTTCTGATTTCATAAACCCGGCAGGTCTACAACCTATTGGTGACAATTTAGTAAAAGAAACAGCAGCTAGCGGTTCAGCGACAACAGGTACGCCGGGTTTAAGTGGTTTAGGAAGAACGATACAGGGATCATTAGAAAGTTCGAATGTTAATGTTGTTGCAGAATTGGTCAATATGATCGAAACGCAGCGTGCTTATGAAATGAATTCCAAAGCTATATCAACTTCGGATCAAATGTTGCAATACGCTAGTAACAATCTTTAAAAGCGAGTCAAAATGATGAATAAATAT
>JAJFKK010000073.1 GCA_021773245.1 Gammaproteobacteria bacterium
AAAGTTGCGGTAGTAGTAAACAAGTCGCTTAATGGAATTAACCCTCCTGGCAGTCATGCCAGGACTGCTTATCTGGTTATCAATTCTATTATTACCTTGGCGCCCGTGGAGCACACGAGAATCGCTTGATAGCCAGTCTACGATCTTGGATCGAGACTTATCCGATATAACAGTACTTATTCCGGCCAGGAATGAAGCATTAACCATCACAGAAACGCTTTCAGCGCTTAAAAACCAAGGCGATAACTTGAATGTCATTTTAGTGGACGATCAATCTACTGATAATACAGCTAAACTCGCAAAATCGGTTAATTTAGAACAGCTCGATATTATTTCAGGGAAAGAACTGGCTGAAGGATGGAGTGGAAAACTGTGGGCATTGGAGCAAGGACGAAAAAACGTAAAAACACCTTATCTCATCTTGCTAGACGCCGATATAGTTTTAGAAAATAACCTAATACCTGTCGTTTTAGAAAAGGTAAGAAATGAACAGCTACAAATGCTTTCATTAATGGCTTTTCTAAAAATGAAAACGTTTTGGGAAAAACTATTAATGCCTGCTTTTATTTTTTTCTTCAAGCTGCTTTACCCATTTCATCTTTCAAATAAACCAAGTTCATTTATTGCCGCTGCGGCGGGTGGTTTTATTTTTATTGAAACAAAAGTTCTTGAAGAACTCGGTGGTTTTAACTGTATTAAAAATGCATTGATTGACGATTGTTCCTTGGCAAAGCAAATTAAGAAAAACAAGCATAAAACATGGACAGGTATGACCCACTCAGCAATGAGTATTAGAAGTTATGAAACACTTTCAAGTATATGGCAAATGGTTGCCAGGACAGCTTATACTCAACTTTTTTACTCTCCGTTATTGCTCCTGGTTTGTACCTTGTTAATGATTGCTGCTTTTGGAATCCCTATCTTAGCGCTACTACAAAGCCAAAGTCCTGTGCTTACTACTGGAATCATCATTCTTGGTTTACAAATTATTTGTTACCGACCAACATTACGTTACTATTCAATGAATCCACTTTATGCGTTGTTATTACCATTAATTGGCGTGTTATACCTTGTTATGACATGGAGTTCAGCTTATCGTTACTATTTTGCTAAAGGCGCAAATTGGAAAGGTCGTTATTACAATTAGTTGAAACCATTGTCAGAAAATATCGTCAATATTAAATAACTTATATGGATTTAAATAAATGACATCTAAAAACCACCTTTTTCAATCTTGTTTGAAAATTATTTTTGGTATTTGTCTGTTCTTTTCGGCTAATTTAACTTGGGCTGAAAATGAACAAGATGCAGCAATACAAATACCTGTAGATAAATTACATGAAGCATTAATCAGTATTATGAAGAATGCTGATTCCAGTAGTTTTGAAAATCGATATGACGTTTTAGAACGTGTTATTACTCAACAATTTAACACTCCGTTAATCTCGAGAGTCATATTGAGCCGTTATTGGAAATCACTTAATGAAAAAGCACAGACCGATTTTATTGCATTGTTTAATCGTTTGACGATATCAACCTACGTAAGCCGTTTTGATTCCTTTGACAACGAATCATTTAAAAACATCTCGATTGAGCCAATGAAACAAAATAGGTTTCTGGTTAAAACTGAGTTAATACAAAACGATGATAAGCCTGTATCATTTAACTATATTGTTCAAAATGATAATGAACAATGGAAAATTATCAGCGTAATAGCTAATGGTATTAATGATTTATCCTTAAAACGGGGTGAATATTCATCTGTAATTAAGGAAAAAGGATATGACGCGTTAATTGCCAGCCTTAAACAAAAAATCAGTGATTTAGAGCCAAAAACAACACAATAAAATCAATTAAAAATTGTCTCTCTGATTAAGGTATGTCAATATCCGCCGATTACTAAAATAACCAAATTCAATAGATTATCGAGATTAGCAAAATGACTGGATCGCATTTTTTAAATTTATCAAAACACCTTATTTTCATAAGTATATTGGCTATGGCAACAGGTTGTGCCACAACGCAAACTACAGATAGCACTGCTGACAACGTTGATAGCATCGAACCAGCAAACCGAGTATTTTTTAATGTAAATGAAACATTGGATAAGCATTTGATGAAGCCTATTGCTGAAACCTATGTTGATCTAACACCTCAAGTAGTTAGAACCGGCGTGACTAACTTTTTCGACAATCTAAAATATCTGAACGTCATATTAAATGCCTTCCTACAAGGCAAATTTGAGCAAGGCGTTAATGACTCACTTCGATTTGTATTTAATTCAACCTTGGGTATTGGCGGAATATTTGATGTTGCTACAAACGATTTGAGATTGCCGAAAAACCAAGAGGATTTTGGTCAAACATTAGCGACATGGGGAGTTGACGAAGGTTCTTACCTGTATTTACCTTTAATGGGACCAAATACAGTGCGTGGTGTCACCGATCAAGTTCCAAGTACATTATTAAACCCATTTTTTTACATTACCAGTGCTGCCTTATTTCCAATAAGTGCTCTTGATTTAATTAACAAGCGAGCTAACCTGCTAGAAGCATCAAATCTTCGAGACGAAGCAGCAATCGATCCTTATTCATTTACTCGAGAAGCTTTTTTACAGCAACGTGATTTTCTTATCTATGATGGTAACCCACCGGTCTCTGGATATGATGATATTTTCAGCGACGCTGATGAAGAATCAGGTGGCGTGTTGGTAATCGAGTAGATTTCTCCAACCCATTACTACTATTCAATAAAACTGTCCTGTTTTTAGGTTCACCTAAAAACAGGTATAGGGTCTGTGTCTCTTACTTGTTCACCACTGCTGGAGACTGTTTTTGTATCCAGCAAGACGGAAAGAGCGTGATGTAGTCATTCTACTTGAGCGATTGACAACGATGCTGGGTGCAAAAACAGTCCCAGCCCTTCGGGTTGTGTATGAAAAATCGCCATTCTGCGTTGCTCGTCATTCATTTAGAATAACTAAACCTCATTCCTCTCGCCTTGACTGGCACTTTTTCATACAACAACAGAGGCGAGCAAATAAGAGACACAGACCCTCGTTAACATTTTTTTGCTTCACTTCTGAACTCTTCATCATATTTACTACTCTACACCGAAAATACATTACAACAATATTGTTCTATCGGGAGTAAAGCACATGAAGAAACTAGCTCATTTTTTCCTTATTAGCAGCCTACTAATGCTTGCAGCATGTAACCCAACCAAGCAAGATATTGGTGGTCTTATTGGTGCTGGTACAGGTGCCTATGTCGGTAGTCAAATAGGTAATGGAACAGGTCAGCTTGCCGCTGTCGCAATAGGTGCATTATTGGGTGGTTATCTTGGCGGCAGTCTTGGAGAAAACATGGATGAATTAGATCGTCATCGAGCAAACAGTACCCTTGAAACCACTCCAACAGGATCAACAGTTGCCTGGAATAATCCTGATACAGGTATCGACTATAAAGTAACTCCAACTAATACATATGAAGAAGCATCAGGGCCCTGTCGTGATTATACAACTGAAGCTGTTATTGATGGTCGAGCTGAAGTCATTCACGGTACCGCTTGTAGACAATCAGATGGTAGCTGGCACGCTGTAAATTAATCAATTAAAGCCGCAATTTCTTCAACCCAGTGTCTGACCGGCACTGGGCTTACTTGCTGCAAGTGTTCACAACAACCAATATTTGCAGTTAGAATTGCTTCAGGAGCACCTCGCATCAGCTTATTAATTTTATCTTTCTGTAACTCACTTGAGATTTCTTTTTCTAATAAAGAATAAGTGCCCGCTGAACCACAGCATAGATGTGAATCAGCTACCTCCGTCATATTGAATCCAACGCGTGACAATAAGTTTTCTGTTAACCCGCTTAGCTTTTGTCCATGCTGTAAGCTACATGGACTTTGAAATGCAATTTTTGCATTAGTATTTTTAGGTACGTGTAACTTTTCTAAATCACATTGCTGCAGAAACTCGGAAATATCTTTTGTCATTGATGATAACTTTTCTGCCTTACTTGCATAAGCTTTGTCATGCCTTAATAAATAACCATATTCTTTCATATGCACACCACAACCACTGGCAGAACTAATAATAGCTTCGGCTCCCTCTTCAATTTTTGGCCAGTATAAATCAATATTTTTTTTCATAAACGTAAATGCCTGCTCTGATGCACTAAGATGATGACTCATCGCACCACAACATTGTTCATTTTCAATCTCAATTGCTGTTACATCAAAATAATCCAAGACTTTAATGACAGATTGGTTTATTTCAGGTGATAAAACAGGTTGAACACAGCCAGAAAAAAGAATGACTTTTCGAGCATGCGTTTTGTTTTCAATGGGTTTATTTTTTTCTTTTCTAACCGGCACTAACTTTTTCAATTTTGCAGGAAATGTAAAACGAAACGTCTGGCCTAGTCCAAGTAAAAACTTAAATCTTTGTCTATATGGCAACACTCGCAAAATTAAAAATCGAGTCAAACTTTGATGCCATTGTCGTGTAGCCTTTTTCTCAACATAATGCCGACCAATATCGAGTAACTTTCCATATTCAACACCTGAAGGGCATGTTGTTTCACAAGCTCGGCAAGTTAAACAACGGTCAAGGTGCTGCATTGTTTTGTTTGTAGTAGGTTCACCTTCCAACATCGATTTAATAAGATAGATTCGACCACGCGGTCCATCTAATTCATCACCTAACAATTGATATGTCGGACATGTAGCTGTACAAAAACCACAATGAACGCATGAACGTAAAATACGCTCGGCTTCCTTCCCTTCGGAAGTTTGGCTTATAGATTTTTCAAAAAATGTCTGCACAATAGTTTAGATATCTGTATACATCTTCCCCGCATTTAATACTCGATGCGGGTCAAAAGCGTGTTTTAAGTTCTTATGTAATTTAAATAATGTTTCTGATAAAGGTTGAAATACATCTCCATCATGGTCACCACCCCGAAATAGCATAGCACTACCGCCTTGTTGTTCTGCCATATTAAAAATTTCATTTGAAGGGCGATCCGATACAAGCCAATATTGAGCCCCGCCCCAATCCATTAAAAATTCATCACCCTTTAAGTTTAGGTTTGTCAGAGAAGGTACAGATAAACGCCATAATGGTTTATCTGATTTAAAAAATGAGTGTTTAAAATTACGAAGTTCATTCCAAAATCGCACGCCATCATCATATTCCTCTAATTCAAATATTTTCAAACAATCTTTGATGACATTTTCATTTCCAGAAAATCTAACATAAAGTAAATTCTCATAATAACAAACGGCAGATATTGGAATTGGCTTAGTCGAAAGTTCAGACATGACTCTAATCGCTTCTTCCTTCGACATTTTTTTACATGCTGATAATTCAAACTCGGGTATTGGTAAAACTTTAAATGTCACATCCATAATAATACCAAGTGTGCCAAAGGAACCCGTCAATAATCTTGATAAATCGTAACCTGCGACATTTTTCATGACTTGCCCACCAAAAGACATCTCTTTAGCTAGTCCATTAATACATCGAATACCAAGAACAAAATCTCTCACAGACCCTGTATACGGACGGCAAGGACCACTCAGTCCGGTAGCAACAACACCACCTATTGTTGATTTTTCATTCACTTCAGGAGGTTCAAAAGGCAACATTTGCCCTTGTTCAGCCAAGGCTTGTTTAACCTCAGTCAATAATGTACCTGCTCTGGCAGTTATAAAAAGTTCAGTTGGCTCATAGCTAATAATTCCTGTGTAACCAGCCATATCCATCCGTAATCCAGCAGTAGTTCTCCCCAGAAATTCTTTACTATTTCCTCCTACTACTTTGATAGATTCATCACTATCTATAGCGGTCAAAATCTGCTCTTTGATTGTAACTATTCTTTGATTCAAGGATTTACCCAATTAATTTTTATATTTTCTTTGGAATACTTTAAATATCAATCGCATAGATTAAATATGAAATTAAAGTTTACAATATTTTGGCCGAAATAATGATAACAATCTTAATATACATCGTATAACAAAAAGTTATGAAAGTACTGCTCGCGGAAGATTCCAAATCAATGATGTTGACCACCACAGCAATTATCAAGCAATCTGGTCATGAAGTCATTCAAGCTAAAGACGGGAAAGAAGCTTTTAATCTATATCTCTCTGAAAACCCCGATCTTGTCATACTTGATGTAATGATGCCTGAATATAATGGCTTTGAAGTCGCAGAAAAAATTCGAGCTAAAGATAAAGACGACTGGGTTCCGATAATATTTCTTACCGGTATTGTTGATGATGAGAATCTTTCACGTGGTATTAAATCTGGCGGAGATGATTACCTGACAAAACCGGTAAGTAGTGTTGTTTTAAATGCAAAATTGAACGCCATGCAACGTATTTCAGAAATGAGAAACAAACTTATCGATTTAACAAAAGAGCTATCAGATACAAATAAGAAACTAAAGAAAAGTACCATTACTGATCCTTTAACAGGTGCTAAAAATCGTCTTTATCTCGATGAATGTACACAAAATGAATGGTATCGTGGTATGAGAGATAAAAAAGCATTATCTATTCTTCTCATTGATGTCGATAACTTTAAAACACTTAATGATACTAATGGTCACCAAGCTGGTGATGAATGTTTGATAGATCTTGTAAAATTAATTAATTCTCACTTAAAAAGATCTTCTGATGTTCTTTGCCGTTACGGTGGCGACGAGTTTGTGGTTTTATTACCAAGCACAGGATCAATAGATGCTATGCGTATTTCTGAAACAATCAGAAAAAGTATTGAAGTTTATAATATTGAACTCGATAAAAAAGTTGAAACACCTGTGAAAATCAGCGTTAGTATTGGTATTGCTACGACTATTCCTGATGATCGTTTTTCACACGATGATTTTTTAAGCCATGCAGATAAAGCACTTTATGCAGCTAAAGCTGCTGGAAGGAATTGTGTAGTAAATGCAGAGATGCCTAAAGATAAAGCCGCTTAAAAACGTTCTAACTCAGGAAATTTATCTTTTCCAGCATGCACGTGCATTGCGCCAAATTCAGCACATCGATTTAAAGTTGGTACTGCTTTACCAGGGTTTAATAAACCTTTTTGGTCAAAGGCTGCTTTGACGGAATGAAACTGCTCTAATTCATCTTCAGTAAATTGAACACACATTTCATTAATCTTCTCGACACCGACCCCATGTTCTCCAGTGATTGTTCCTCCCACTGCAATACATAGCTTGAGAATATCACTACCAAAAGCTTCAGCTCGCTTTAATTCACCCGGAATTGCAGCATCATACAAAATCAATGGATGTAAATTTCCATCACCAGCATGAAAAACATTAACAACAGCAAGTTGATATTTTTCAGAAAGTTTATTGATTTTTGCAAGTACTTTAGCAATATGCTTACGAGGGATGGTTCCATCCATACAATAGTAATCTGGTGATATCCGACCAACAGCTGGGAATGCTGCTTTTCTCCCCGCCCAAAACCGTTGTGACTCTTCTTCATCACGCGCTACTCGAACTTCAGTCGCACCATACTCTTTTAATAAACCTTCAACTCTTTCTATTGTTAACAATACTTCTTGTTCTGAGCCATCAAGTTCACAAAGTAGGATTGCTTCTGCTTCAACGGGGTAACCCGCATGAATAAAATCCTCAACTGCCTTAACTCCGGCTTTGTCCATCATCTCCAATCCGGCAGGAATGATGCCATTGGCAATAATGCTGGCAACACTATTTCCAGCATTCTCTATATCATCAAATGCAGCTAGTAGAACTCGACTAAACGTTGGTTTAGGTAGAAGTTTGACAGTTACTTCGACAATCACACCCAACATCCCTTCTGAACCTGTAAATAGTGCAAGTAAATCATAGCCTGGAGAATCTAAAGCATGACTACCAACGGTAAGTAAATCGCCTTCTATTGTGACAATTTTTAATTGCAAAATATTATGGACGGTTAATCCATATTTCAAACAATGAACACCACCTGAATTTTCTGCAACATTACCACCGATGGTACAAGCAATTTGAGATGAAGGGTCTGGCGCATAATAAAGTCCATAAGGTTTAGCCGCATCTGAAATTGCCAAGTTTCTAACACCAGGTTGAACCCGGGCAATTTTCTGCTTAGCATCAAGTTCAATTATTTGATCAAACTTGGCCAGACTCAATAAAACACCCTGTTCATGCGGCATTGCGCCACCAGATAAGCCTGTACCCGCACCACGTGCTACCACGGGAATATTATTGGTATAACAATAAGCCAAAATTGACTGAACCTGCTCGACTGTACTAGGTAAGACCACACACCCAGGCATAACACGATGCGCCGACAGAGCATCACATTCGTAGACGCGGCGTGATTCTTCACTTAGCAATAACGCATCGTCCGCCAAGTATTCCTTTAAACCTTCAAAATTCATTCGATCATTTTAGGCTATTTCATTACTAATATGGTAGTAGTTCCTTGTTTTTTAGGAACATTTCATCCTCACAGCTTACATATATAATGATATAATCTCGACAACAATATAATCCAAGAATAATTTCACTATATAACAACACTAAAATTCCATGAGTGAAGAAATCCTAATCAATGTTACCCCACAGGAAACACGAGTTTCTGTAGTGGAAAATGGCATATTGCAAGAAGTTCACATTGAACGAACGCAAAAACGTGGACTTGTCGGTAATATTTTCAAAGGAAGAGTGTCGCGCGTATTACCTGGTATGCAAGCCGCATTTATTGACATAGGACTCGAGCGTACCGGATTTTTGCACAGCTCAGATATCGTTACTAACAATCTCGAATCTGATTCAACTTCAAATGAATCAGAGCAAACTCAACCGATTGAAAATATTATTCATGAAGGCGAAGAAATATTAGTTCAAGTTGTAAAAGATCCTATAGGAAGTAAAGGAGCAAGATTGACAACTCGATTGTCCATTCCATCGCGTTATGTCGTCTTCGTTCCCGACTATTCATCAATTGGCATTTCACAACGCATCGAAGATGAAGAAGAAAGAGAAAGACTTCGGAATGCTATATTAAGCCACATATCAGGTATTCAAAGTCACGCTGTCGCAAATGCGGGCAATGTTGTACTACATAACACGGTAACTGAATCTGAATTATTAAAAAAAGGAGGATTCATTGTTAGGACAGCTGCAGAACATATTTCTGATGAAGATATTTTTAAAGACATCGAGTTTCTCAAAAAAATATGGGAATCGATAATGGTTCGAGCAAAAAACACTTTTCCTCCCGGTAACGTTTATGAAGATTTACCTTTAGTTATGCGTACTATGCGTGATCTGGTTCATTCAGAAATAGGAAAAGTCCGCATTGACTCGAAAGAAACTTACCAACGAGTCACCGAATTTTCCAAACACTTTATTCCTGAACTTCTTTCAAGGATTGAATATTACACTGGCAGTCATCCGATACTGGATTTGTACTCAGTAGAGGATGAAATACAACGCTCATTGAATAGGAAAGTATCATTAAAGTCCGGCGGTTATTTAGTTATTGATCAAACTGAAGCAATGACGACAATTGATGTTAATACAGGTGCCTTTGTAGGACATCGAAATCAAGAAGAAACCATATATAAAACAAATCTCGAAGCGGCGCATACTATTGCTCGTCAACTTCGTTTGCGTAACCTTGGCGGCATTATCATTATCGATTTCATTGATATGAAAGATGCTGAACACGGAAGACAAGTGTTACGTTCATTGGAAAAGAATGTTGAACGAGATCATTCTAAAACAATCATAAGTGAACTGACATCATTAGGACTTGTACAACTAACTCGGAAAAGAACGCGAGAAAGTCTGGAACATATCCTATGTGAAACGTGTCCAACTTGTGATGGTAGGGCTTCAATAAAAACATCAGAAACGATTTGTTATGAAATTTTTAGAGAAATATTACGAGAAGTTAGACAATTTGATGCCAACAAACTTTTGGTTGTTGCCTCACAACGAGTTGTAGATATGCTATTAGATGACGAATCAACCAGTGTTGCTGAACTAGAAGCTTTCATCGGAAGACCAATCGCGTTTCAGGTAGAACCATTATATACACAGGAACAATACGACATAGTTCTACTGTAGGAACCTCTGATTAAATCATGAATTCGCATCTTGCGCCCAAACTATCCATTCTCATCGTCGCCTACACGAATGTAGGTAATAGCGCACTATTACCTGTGATTCACGTCTTGATAGCAGACAGTTTGAATCACAATCAACTTCGCCAAGACTTAATCAGAAGTTCCTGAATTACCTTTCATGCTTAAAAGAATTCTGACAGGCTTATATCATTTCAGTTGGTATGCATTTGCATTCATTGTGCTTAATGCAGCCGTGCTCGTCACTGTTGTACGTTTGGCATTACCTGAGATTGGTGGTTACAAAGACGAAATACAATCATGGGTAAGTGAATACATGGATTACCCTGTAGTAATAGATAAAATAAATGCAGAATGGCAAGGTTGGGCACCTCAATTATATCTTAGTAATATCGATCTATACACGCCGGACAATAGTAGCCTTATTATTAATTTTGATTCTGCACACTTAGGTATCGATCTGATTGCGAGTCTTAATAATCGCGAACTTGTTCCTAGTCAATTATCAATCAACGGACTTAATCTTATATTTAGCAGGAATATAGATGGTTCTATTTCTATAGATAATAGTGGTCAAAATAATTTAAATAACAATAACAATACAAATAATAATGCTTTATCTGAGTGGCTATTAAAGCAAAAACATATCACGCTAGAGAATGCTAATTTGATCTGGCATGACAAAAAAAATTCAAAAGAAGAACAACAATTTTCTAATGTTAAGCTTGAATTAAAAACACAAGATGAACGCGTCCAACTGGATGCGGTTATTCCGCTACCGGAAGAACATGGTCAAAGGTTAACGATGAGAATGGATGTGTGGGGCAACATCTTAACTCCTAATTGGAGAGGTACAGTTTACGCCGAAGCAAAAAATGTTATTCCGACCAAACTACTAGAGCATCTGCCTATAAAAAGTAGTGGCGGCATCGCAAATGCTAAATTCTGGAGTAACTGGGATCAAGCTAAACTGATTGATATTAGTGCAGAAGTACAATACTCAGACTTTTCACTAAATACCGATCAGTACAACTTACCCATTCAAAACCTTAATTTAAATTTACGTGGTGAGCGTAAGCAAGATAGAGATTGGTTAGTCAACTTAACTATTGAAAATTTACAAACATCTAATAATCTATGGCCGAAATCCAATTATCAATTGGATGTTGTAAAAAATGAATCTGATGATATTTACCAATATAGCGGATATTTTTCATACTTAAACCTTGAAGAAGTTGTACCTTTTCTTGTTGCGGCTAATCTAGTGCCCGTTAATATTCTTGAAGAAATACACTGGCAATCAGTAAAAGGTGAGTTAACTAATACAAATTTTAACTACAAACCTGATTTTCAAAGTGAAGAAACCATTGCTTTCAAAACTAGCTTTAATGGTCTGCAACTCACTTCAAATGACATGAGTAACAGTATAAATAGTTTGTATGGGTCAATAAGAGCAAATAACAATCACGCCAAAATAAAGCTTGAAAGTAATTACTCAGAGTTAAATATAGGTTCAATGTTTGAAAAGCCATTTCAATTATCACAATTGACAGCTGAATTTGAATTAAGTAAAAATGATTCTATTGATTTGCTTATTAATAAATTCCATGTCGAAGATGGACAAATTTCTTTAGATACGTCGGGTAAAATAATATTTACCGAGGAAGGCTCCCCTTTTATTGATATCGTTTCACATATTGATAAAACCAGCGTCGAATATTTTTCAGACTATATGTCCGATCAAGTCTCACCCGACCTAAAAAAATGGTTTGAACATGCTTTATTAGGGGGAGAGTTATTATCTGCCGATATGATTTATCGAGGAAATAGCACCGATTTTCCATTTAGTAATTCCGAAGGAATTTTTAAAACTATTATTAACGTTGAGAATCTCACGCTTGATTACAGTGAAGGTTGGCCTCCTGTTGATAATATATCAGCTGAAGTAATCATCGATAACGACAACTTATACGTATCATCAAAATCGGCATATATTTTTGATGCGACAATTCATGAATTTACAGCAAATGTAAAAAACATGGGAAAAGATAATCTTCATCTAATAATCAATGGTTCAGCGACTGGACATACAAGCGACGCAGGCCACTTTATTAGTCAAAGCCCATTGAACGAAAATCCATCTCTTAGTGAGTTAACAGAAAATATTTCAGGCAGCATGGCCCTTAAACTTGGTCTTGATATACCAATTGGTCCTGGCCACACATTGGTTGATGGATTAATAACCTTTACTGACACGGCTATTGCATCAGGATTACCAAGTTTGGGACTGGAAAAAGTCAACGGTGACGTGAATTTCTCAAGAGAAGCAACATGGGGTAGTGATATCGATGCTTTATATCACGGCATACCCGTTAAATTAGATATCCCTAAATTTGATCAATCAGAATCAGACTCTGAATCTTATGTCATATCTGGAATAGCTAAGGAAAGTTTTTTTATTAATGAACTTATAAGCTTCTTTCCTTCCCTTGCTGATATGCAGACTGACCTTCTCGATAACTTTACCGGAGAAAGCAAATGGTCTCTATCATTAAAAAAATCAAATTCTGCTGCTAATATAAATAGTAGGGAGGTAGAATTTAATTCTGATTTACAAGGTATTGCTATTAACCTTCCTCTACCAATCGGAAAAACTACAGCAGAACGTCGACCTCTTAGCATAAAAACAAAACTATCTGACTTATTGATTGAAGAAATCAATATCAACTATGACAATATTATTTATTCTGATTTTAACGTAGATAACACGAATGATTTAGTAATAGAAAATGTACATATCGGTCTAGGAAAGCGACATCCGTATACACCCACTTCTAGCGATATTTCTATTCAAGGAAAATTAGATAAACTAGATGTATCAAACTGGATTGGTTTTATAAGCCCAAATAATTCATCCGTCCCTCAAAGTAATACTAAACAAAAAACAATTGATGGAAACATCTTTATTGAAAACTTCAATTTGTTTGATAATGATTTTAATAACATAAACATTAGTTTTAGTAATGCTAATAATGGTTGGGATATTTTGTTGGATGGAGACCAAATTAAAGGTAATACAATCATTTCATCTGCAAATAATAATCGTTTGCTGGCTAATTTTGAAAAATTAACTTTAAAAGAATCAGATAGCAATAATGAAAATGATAGCAATCAAATAGACATTAATAAAATACCTGAGCTCGAAGTTAATGTAGATGAATTTATCTACAATGATAATAATTTGGGAAAACTAAACTTACTTACTAACAATATTGATAATGGTATCAATATAAATAACCTTAGCATTATTAAACCCGGTTTCAGCATAACAGCAAACGGAGATTGGTTACGTATTGATGATGTAGATCGCTCCGATTTCCATGCCACGCTTGAAGCTGAATCAATAGAAACAATGTTAAGCACATTTAACTTTAATTCTGCCAATATAAAAGAAGGTAAAACGAATATCGAAATGAATGCCTATTGGGTAGATACACCGATGAACTTCTCTTTGGAAAAAATTGACGGCGTACTGGATATGAAAATTGAAAAAGGACAGTTTTTAGATATTGAACCTTCTGCTGGCCGCTTATTTGGTTTACTTAGTCTACAAATGTTACCAAGACGACTGACGCTAGATTTCACTGATCTATTCGAAGAAGGGTTTGCGTTCGACAGTATCAAAGGTAATTTCAGTTTAGAACAAGGTCATGCCTATACAAACAACTTGGAAATGGCCGGGCCGTCTGCAGATATTATCGTTAGTGGTCGGACTGGTTTATCAACTGAAGATTATGATCAAATAGCCACTGTTACTCCAAAAATATCAAGTGGCTTACCTGTTGCAAGCGCATTGTTTGGACCGGTTGGCGTTGGTGTCGGTGCTGTAATTTATGTTGCCAGTGAGTTATTCAAGTCGATACCTAAAACAATTGATAAAATATTAAAACTCCAATACACCATTACAGGTAGCTGGGATAACCCCCATATAGAAAAGATAGAGAAAGAGAGTGGTTAACTATTGCTTACGAACCTAAACAGACAAAGTGTCTATTAAAATATAGTTAGGCGCGAATCAAGAATTGATAAATATTCGGAGTATATCGTTTGGAACAAAAGGTTGTACTCATAACAGGTGGAAGTAGAGGCATTGGCGCAGAAACAGCCATCCTAGCTGCATCTAAAGGCTGGCATGTTTGTATTAGCTATAAGTCTAAAAAAGAAGAGGCCATGAATGTGGTCAGGCATATCGAACGTGACGGTGGAAGAGCTCTTGCTGTTCAAGCTGATATTAGATTAGAAGGTGATATTGTTAGGTTATTTCAAGAGACTGACAATAACTTTGGTCGATTGGATGCGTTGGTAAACAATGCCGGCATAGTCGCGAAGCAGTCAAAGCTCATAGATATGGATGCGGCACGAATCCAAAATATTCTAAATGTAAATGTACTTGGGAGCTTTTTATGTTCAAGAGAAGCTATAAAGCGCATGTCTAAGGAGCAAGGTGGCAAAGGCGGGATTATAGTTAATTTATCATCGGCAGCAGCTCGTATTGGATCCCCAAATGATTTTATCGACTATGCCGCTTCCAAAGGAGCAATAGATTCAATGACGTTGGGGCTTTCAAAAGAAGTTGCCGAAGAAGGAATTAGGGTGAATGCGGTTCGTCCAGGCTTGATAGAAACAGAAATACATGCTGATGCTGGAGATATAAATCGCCCAGAAAAGCTTAAAGAATTCATACCTATGAAGCGAGCGGGTAGCGCTCAAGAGGTGGCTCAGTCTATTGTATGGTTAATTTCAAGTGAAGCATCGTATGTTAATGGTGCATTACTTGATGTGACAGGTGGAAGATAGCGACGACCAATTGGAATGACAGCTGATAGCAGACAATAAAACTATTTGTATAAGTGCATTTTAAAAGACACTTACTTTAAGGACTGGCAAAAGCGTAAAATAGTATAACCATAGTCGAAGCAACAGTTATACCTACTCCAGCTTCAATTAAAAGAATACCGAGATGTTGTCCGGAAACCGGATCGATGGCAAGCACACTATAATTAAGAAACTCACCTCCACTTAATATCCCTGCAAGTCCTACACCGGCATAAAGTAGTAGCCCAAAAGCAGCAAGACTACGAACTACATCGGGATGAATAACATCACGTAATTTATCTACCCCGTAAATAAGCCCGTATAAAATAAAAGCTGTAGAAAATATAACTCCAGCTTGAAAACCACCACCTGGACCGTAATCACCATGGAACTGCACATACAATGCGAACAACATGATTAAAGGAATCAATAAACGAGCAACAACACGGAGTACCAGATGGTGTTCCATTAGGCATCATCCTCGTCAAGTAAGCCTTTTCTATTTTTCCTTCCTCGGCCGAGTAACATTAAGACACCTATTCCTGCTGTAAAAATTACTGTCGTTTCTCCAAAAGTATCATAGCCTCGATAACTTGCTAAGACGGATGTTACTAAATTAGGCACACCAATTTCTGTGGCCGACTCATCAATATACTTTCCTGATAAGTAAGTTTGCACAGGTGTATTTGCATCACCAAATGCAGGCATATCTTGAATACCGTATATTAATAAACCTCCGGTAATTGATACCAGGAGTAAAGCGGGAATAGATATTTTGACTCTCGTTTTTTCTTCAAAACCAGTTAATGCTAATGTCCCTAGAAATAAAATTGTGGCTATGCCTGCACCAACAGCAGCTTCGGTAAAAGCGACATCAACCGCATCGAGACAAACAAAAAGAGAAGCACAAATTAAACTGTAGATGCCTGTTAACATCGTTGCGGCAAATAGATTTCTTTGTTTATTAATTGCTAGTGCAGTAATAACCAGTAAACACAACAAGATAATATTAATTACTGTAACCGTCATTGTTCTTCCTTACCTAATACAGGTTTTACTCCACCATGCAGTGCTGATTTAGCTAAAGCATGTGCAGCAGCAGGCGCGGTAATTAAGATAAAAATCAGTATTAATAATAATTTTACAGTTACCAGATTAAAGCCTGAATAAAGCATTAAACCAACAAGAACTAACATGGTGCCCATCGTATCAATAACACTTGCTGCATGTAAGCGTGTAAAAAAATCTGGCATACGGAAAACACCTAACAAACCAACAATGATGGCTAAAGCACCAGTAAAGATAAGTAGATAACTTATAATATTTATTAGGCTCATATATCCGCCTGATCATTAATATGCGAGCTTCTTCCCATATCGCCATATTCAAAGAATTTTAAGATAGCAATGGTAGTAATAAAATTAATCAGAGCATAGACTAATGCTATATCAAGAAACTCGGGGCGCTCAGTTAAAAAACCAAACAAGGCAATGAATAAAACAGTAATTGTTCCAAAAATATTAACGGCTAGGATTTTGTCATAAACAGACTGACCAATAATGGCCGAAATTAACGCTAGTAACATTGCGAACAAAATCATATAAGTAACGATTTCAAACATCATTCTATCTCTGCCTGTTTTACTCTTTTGTTCATCTCATCTGTTTCTAAACCTTCAATACCAACATCAGCTAGAGAATGTACTTCAATCATATTTCCGTTTACATCTATAGCAATAGTGCCTGGCGTTAAAGTAATTGAGTTTGCAAATGCAACGGTTGCTAGTTCACTTCGTTGAGATGCTTTTATGGTAATCAAACTTGGATTAATCGGTAGCGATGGATTCAATATCCGTTTACAAACATCAATATTTGATTTTAAAATTTCAACAAGCAGCCAAAAACCATAAGGAATAAAATTTAATATTTGCAGACCTATTTCAGGTTGGTGATAAACAATCAGGTTCATTCGTAAACTAATAATAGTGACTAATATGATTGATATTGAACCAAGACCTAATAGTAATGGCGTATAATGCCCAGACAAAAGCAACCATAAAACAGCCTGTGAGATAATTAGGCCTGTAATATGTAAGTATTTAATTCGATCTGACATAGTGTCTATTATCCTGACACTTCTAAAACAATCAAGACAACACACAGGAAAATATATATATGCAGTGGAAACCTAACGCAACTGTTGCAGCAATTGCTGAGAAAGACGGTCGATTTCTTCTTGTAGAAGAAAATATAAACGGAGAGCTTGTATTTAATCAGCCAGCCGGGCATCTGGAACATGGGGAAACATTAATTGAAGCCGTTAAACGAGAAGCTTTAGAAGAAACCGCTTGGGAATTTGAACCTGAATATCTCGTCGGTGTTTATCTCTATCCTAATCCGCACAATGCTGAAATTACTTACTTAAGGTTTTGTTTTTTCGGACATTGTACAAATGAAAATAAAAGACAAAAGCTGGATGAGGGAATAGTCCGCGCCGCTTGGTTAAGTCCTGATGAAATCAAAAAAGAGCAAAAACGCATGCGCAGTCCTCTGGTAGAGCAATGTATTAATGATTATCTTAAAGGAAATCGTTATCCTCTCGATATTCTCCATCACCAAATATAAATCGTGTCCGATCCTTTAAACAATAGTTCAAATAAAATAATCGTTGGTATTTCCGGCGGCGTTGATTCTTCAGTAACCGCAATGTTACTAAAAGAACAGGGCTACAACGTTGAAGCCTTATTCATGAAAAACTGGAATGACCAGTCTGAAGATGGCGCCTGTATGTGGGAAGCCGATGTTGAAGATGCGATGATGGTCTGCGACAAATTAGATATCCCGTTAAATACGGTCGATCTTTCATCAGACTATTGGGACAACGTTTTTAAAAATTTTCTAATCGAATATAAAAATGGCCGCACACCTAACCCAGATGTCTTGTGTAATCAGGAAATTAAATTTAAAGCCTTTCTCGAACATGCAGAGCAACTTGGCGCAAACCAGATTGCCACAGGACATTACGCACGTATTAATGAAAAAAATAACGAATATCAATTATTAAAAGGCCTAGACCACAATAAAGATCAAAGTTACTTTCTTTGTCGCTTAAACCAGCATCAATTAGAAAAAGCACTCTTCCCAATCGGAGAATTGGATAAGCCTGATGTTAGAAAACGTGCTGAACAAGCCGGACTCATTACACATGATAAAAAAGATAGCACGGGCATTTGTTTTATAGGCGAACAACCTTTTCGTCAATTTTTAAGTCGCTATATTCCTGCTGATCCCGGTGTCATCAAAACAACCAAAGGTCAGAATATCGGTGATCATGAAGGTGTTTTTTATTACACGCTAGGGCAAAGGCAAGGCTTAGGGATCGGTGGAGTTCGAGGTGCAAGTGATGCTCCTTGGTACGTAGTACAGAAAAATATTGAAGAAAATGAATTAATCGTGGCGCAGGATCATGATCATCCGTTACTCCACAGCCATAAATTGACCGCTTCCAATATAAATTGGATTTCTGGCAAAATCCCGGAAATTCCTTATAAATGCATGGCAAAAAACCGATACCGGCAGGCAGATCAAGAATGTGTGATTGAAAAAGAAGAAAATGGAAATGTCTCGGTTTCTTTTAAATCATCGCAAAGAGCAATTACACCCGGCCAATTCATTGTTTTTTATGAAGAAAATATCTGCCTCGGTGGTGGAATCATTGATTCTGCCAACTAAAACTGCACCAAAATAGTTCGTAAATTGGCTTAAACATTCTGTAGTTCTTGCCTTATAATAGCCGGCCGCTCGACAGAGCAACCTATAATAAGTAACACCCGCTCTAATATTTACAACTAGGAGAATTGTTTTGCTTGAAGCTTATCGTCAACATGTACAGGAACGTGCCGATCTAGGTGTCGTACCACAACCATTAAACCCAGAACAAACCGCTGCGCTGGTTGAGCTATTAAAAAATCCTCCTGCAGGGGAAGAAGACTTCATCCTCGATTTAATCACAAATCGTATTCCTGCCGGTGTTGACCAATCCGCTTATGTTAAAGCAGGCTTTCTTGCTGCGATTACCAAAGGTGAAGCGGATTCTCCATTAATCGATAAAGTAAAAGCAGCCGAGTTACTTGGTACTATGCTTGGCGGTTATAACATCGCAGCATTAATTGATTGTCTTGATGATGATGCATTAGCGCCAACCGCCGTTAAAGCTTTATCACATACTTTATTAATGTTTGATGCGTTTCATGATGTAAAAGAAAAAGCCGATGCTGGCAATGAACATGCGAAAAAAATTCTTCAATCTTGGGCCGATGGCGAATGGTTTACATCTAAGCCAAAGTTAGCAGAAAAAATTACCGTTACTGTATTTAAAGTATCCGGCGAAACTAATACCGATGATCTTTCACCCGCCCCAGATGCATGGTCACGACCTGACATCCCATTGCATGCACAAGCGATGTTGAAAATGGAACGCGAAGGTATTACGCCAGACAAGCAAGGCGAAGTTGGTCCTATGAAATTTATCGATAGCCTTAAAGAAAAAGGCCATCCTCTCGCTTATGTTGGTGATGTTGTAGGTACTGGTTCGTCACGTAAATCAGCTGTCAACTCTGTGCTTTGGCACATGGGCGATGACATTCCTTTCATCCCAAATAAACGTGATGGCGGTTATTGCCTCGGCGGCAAAATTGCACCTATCTTTTTCAACACCTTAGAAGATGCTGGCGCCCTACCCGTTGAATGCGACGTAACCAAATTGAATATGGGTGATGTTATCGATATCTATCCATACGAAGGCAAAGTTAAAAATGCAGAAACTGGTGAAGAGCTTTGTGACTTTTCATTAAAGACCGATATCATTTTTGATGAAGTCCAAGCGGGTGGTCGTATTCCTTTGATCATCGGTCGCGGATTAACAACTCGCGCTCGTGAGGCACTTGGTTTAGAAATAAGCACTTTATTCCGCGTACCTGTTCCTGTTAATGACACCGGCAAAGGTTATACCCTGGCGCAAAAAATGGTCGGTAAAGCCTGTGGTGTTGAAGGTGTTCGTCCTGAAACCTATTGCGAACCAAGAATGACAACGGTTGGTTCTCAGGATACAACCGGTCCTATGACACGTGATGAATTAAAAGATTTGGCCTGTCTTGGTTTTTCAGCGGATCTCGTTATGCAATCTTTTTGTCATACAGCCGCTTACCCAAAACCAATCGACGTAAACACGCATCACACACTGCCTGATTTTATTCAGACGCGTGCCGGTGTTGCGCTACGTCCCGGCGACGGCATTATTCATTCATGGTTAAACCGTATGTTATTACCAGATACTGTTGGTACCGGTGGTGACTCACATACACGTTTTCCAATTGGTATTTCATTTCCAGCAGGTTCGGGGTTAGTTGCGTTTGCTGCGGCAACAGGCGTTATGCCTTTGGATATGCCTGAATCTGTATTGGTTCGTTTTAAAGGTGACATGCAACCGGGTATTACTTTACGTGATTTAGTAAACGCGATTCCATTAGCTGCAATTAAATCTGGTGACTTAACGGTTGCTAAAGAAGGTAAGAAAAATATTTTCTCTGGTCGTATTCTTGAAATTGAAGGATTACCAAACCTTAAATGCGAACAAGCATTTGAATTGTCTGATGCATCAGCTGAACGTTCTGCTGGTGGTTGTACAATTCGTTTGGGTAAAGAACCGATTATTGAGTATCTAGAATCTAATATTACATTACTGCGTTGGATGATCACCGAAGGTTATGGTGATGCACGTACATTAGAACGTCGTGCTGCGGCAATGGAAGAATGGGTTGCGAACCCAGTATTAATGGAGCCTGATGCCGATGCTGAATACGCGAAGATATTCGAAATCGATTTAAACGAAATCAAAGAACCTATTCTAGCTTGTCCGAATGATCCAGATGATGTGAAAACATTATCCGATGTTGCAGGTACCAAGATCGATGAAGTCTTTATTGGTTCTTGTATGACAAACATCGGTCACTTTCGTGCGGCAGGTAAAATGTTAGAAAAGTTCGCTGACACTTTACCAACACGTTTATGGATTTCACCTCCGACAAAAATGGATCAACATCAACTTAGCGAAGAAGGTTATTACAGTATCTTTGGTAAAGCCGGTGCTCGAACTGAAATGCCAGGTTGTTCACTTTGTATGGGTAATCAGGCACGTATTGCTGCAAAATCAACCGCTGTATCAACATCAACGCGTAACTTTCCAAATAGATTGGGTGATGGCGCTGATGTGTATCTGGCTTCAGCTGAAATTGCAGCAGTATCATCAATTCTAGGGCATATTCCGACGATGGATGAATACATGCAATTTGCAAAGGATCTTGATCCAATGGCGGCCGATGTTTATCGTTATTTGAATTTCGATGAAATTGAATCTTTTCAAAAGAGTGCGTCACAAGCACAGTCTAAACTTGAATCAATACCAGTCGCTGTTGTCAATTAAGTAAATTGTTCATTGCAAGTAACCTAGTAAAATTGGTGCTTGTATATTAAAGGCGGGGGTCTCCCGCCTTTTTTTATTTCTTCAGAAATTCCGCTATTTGTCGTTATAAATTAATACAATAAATTAAGCGTCTATTATCAACCAATAAATAATAATTAAACTAGTATTAATAAAACTGCCTGTTTGAACAGAAAATTAGCTAGGTTTTTATATTTTTTACATAAGGAAAATGTGAAGATAGATATTATGGAATGGCATAACAATTATTATCAAAATAGCCTTAAAAAAGCATATCAATTCCTATTAATATGCTTTCTATGTATACATGCCTCAAACATTTTCGCTGCAATTCAACTTAGTCCGGAAGAGCAAGCCTGGATTGATGAAAACCCTGTCGTTAATGTCGGAGCTGATGCAAACTGGCCTCCTTTTGATTTCATCGGTTCAAATGGCCAACATCAAGGTTTTGCTTCAGATTACCTTAAAGAACTGGAAAGAATTACCGGCTTAAAATTTAATGTACGTGGAGATGTCTGGAAGAATGTTATCACCGATATCAAAGCTGGAAAACTTGATATCCTTGCCTGTGCAGCAAATACAGAAGAGAGACGCACCTATTTAAATTTTACTGAACCTTATGTGTCAATCGATACCGTCATCGTCGTGCGCAAGGAACAGGAACATTATGAAGACCTGGAAGCGTTATCTGGATTAAAAGTTGCCCTTCCCAAAGGGACGTATATTAATGAATTGCTCGCATCACAATATCCGAAAATCAAACTTGAATTTGTAAAATCAAATCAAGAAGCAATTCAAGCCGTGTCTATCGGCAAGGCAGATGCCTATATCGGGAATCTGGCTGTAGTTAGTTATTTCATGGAAAAA
>JAJFKK010000074.1 GCA_021773245.1 Gammaproteobacteria bacterium
GCTTTTTATTCATCGCTGAAATCTAACTCAGCAAACTAATTATTTCTTTTCAGAAAAATCTTAGTTAGCTGCGAATGGATGTTCAGCTGAACCTTTCTTGCTTACAACTTCAGCAGCTTTTGGCTCACGAGCAACAGCACGTTTGAGTGAAAGCTTGGTTGCTTCGTAGTTGTACTCTTGGATTTTAGCATCATCATCAGCTAACCAATGAATGAATACACCAACAGAGATGAAGATATCATCAGCTTCGTCAGCTGGGATAGTGCCATCTTCAACACAATCCATAACAGCCATAGCAACAGCACGCTGAGCAGGACCAAACATTTGTACAGCTTGTTTAGCACCTTTAATGGTTACTTTGTTGAAAAGGATTGTTGCAGGTTTACAAAGTAGGTTTGGAGCAACAACAGCTAATAAAGTGCTGAAACCGTCTTTGTTGTTGGTCAATGCGTTAGCGAATGCTTGTTCTGCAGCACTACCACGAGGACCCACCATTAAATCGATATGAGCAACTTCATTACCATCACCCACTAATGCTTCACCAACTAAAGTTCTATCAATAACTGCCATTTTTTTGTCTCCTCCACCAAGAAAGCCAAAGAGTTTATCTAATATTGACATCGCCGCCTTCCTATTTGTGTTGTAAAAAGTTAAATATAAATTACAGGGAAGAATCCCTATCCAGTTTTACTGATAGAAAGACTTATGTCTCCCCATCCGTATTTTTTAAAATTTTTATTGTTTCGTAAGAGTATAGACCAAGAGACTAGCTGCTGTTAAATCAGCTGAAGTTCCTGGATTATAGTTGTCAGCTTTCAGTTCTTCGTCAAAACATTTAAGTAAATTTATAAATGAATCTGGTTCTCTGACCTTATGGAACTTTTCAGCTATTACCCCGCCCCTCTCTCTTATTCTTTTTGCTATTTGAGAACCAAATTTTCGCTCAATATGTGAGTCCGAAATAGATGACAAAAACATCAAGTAGCATGAAACGGTCAACCATTTTACACTATTCCATGATTTCTCAAAGCATTTAATAGAGGAATATCCTTTCTCGAAAATCTCTTTAAAACAATTTGTATACTGCAGTGCAACAGTATCTCGATTACTCGCTAATTTCATCGCTTCTAATAATGAACACTCTGGCAACTCATTCACATCTTGAGATTCAACACTCCCTAAACCACCTGGTTTGGCCAGACGAATAGCTTCATAAACCTGCACAGCATCATCATTTGTTATTGAATTTAATGTGGTTTCTAGGTTTTGACGTAAATCATTAACATCATCAAAACTAGACTCTGCAGCCATTACAATAGGCGTAAACAATAACAACATGCCCAGATTTGTATTACAGCCAACAGCTTCTTGCGTCGCTTTTACACTATCTAATATTCGCTGCCCCAAATTTGCCTGCGATTGACAAAGTAAAGGAGTAGAAACCTCAGCGCTATGTATGAAATCCCTACTTGTCATATCATGTCCATCAGCATAGACACTAACATTACCGGGCTTGAATGCTTCAATTTCTCCTACAAAACTAGCCATTACAGCCGCTTGTATTTTATCTCTATCCATTTTGAAATTAATTAGAGCAAACTTTCAACTGTGAATTATCCGAGATATGTTTCACAAACGAATCAATCAAACATGAAGCAACATTGAAATTAACAACATTTTGCAGGCCATACCATGCAGGGATACTATTAACTTCAATAATAGTGAACTTCCCGTCTTTATCTTGCATAAGATCAACACCGGCATAATCAATATTCAAAACCTTGCATGCAGATTCAGATAGATTAGCTATTTCTGCATCAATTTTTATCGCTTCACAACTCGCCCCTTGAGCGCGATTTGTAATCCAGTCTTCTCCTCGCCGTAACATGGCTGCTTTTGCTATGCCATCAATCACCAAGACTCGAATATCGGTAAACTCATTATTCTTTCGTTCAATGAAGCGTTGTAAGTAATAAATACCGGCAAACTTATCGTCATGAATTAATCCGCTTTGTTTATCGACTAGATGTACACCTATTCCTTGAGAACCAAAAAGTGGTTTAAGTACGAGTTGTTTTCCGTCTCTGGTTTCTTTTTCCAATATAGCTTCGGCTTGCTCAGTTGATTCACATATCCATGTCGTCGGCGTAGGTAAGCCTGCACGACTTAATAAAAGACTGGTAAGCGGTTTATCGACAGTACGTTCTATCGCTCTGGGAGTGTTATAAACGATTACTCCTGATTCATGTAGCGAATGCAAAATATCAAGTCGAAAAATAACTTGCTCAAGCGTCCCACCAGGTACACCTCTTATAAAAAAGGCTAATGGATTTTGCTCAAAACCGGGAAAAGTTAGCTCTTGGCCGTTACCACTGATTTCGATTACACAATCTGTTAAAGATAAATACTGACTCTCCAACCCATGATCTTTTAGTGCAGCTGTTAATTCTCTGCCATGCCAACCTGGATCATCGGTAACAATCGCAACCTTTCTTTTTGTTTCATTCACGTTCTGTTACATATTGAAAGATTTGTCTAACAAATCGAGATCAATTTTGCCGGCATGAAATGTATTTCCTGTCGTTAAAGAACTAACCGCAACTCGTGCAGGACTAAACAACATTGGATCAATTTTATAAAAATCGTATTCAACTGCTTTAAATATTTCGCCAAAAGGTTTGCCATAATCATTTGACGCACTACTCGGTAATTTATTTGCCAACTCTTCGGCATCATCATCACTTGCTTCAACAAACAATTGAATTTGTCCTGCAAATAAAATTGAATCATTGGTTCGGCTCATCGCTTTTAAGAAATCTTTTGATGGCGGACAGACTGGCGCACTACCCGCACCATCAATAATTTTATCTAATGGAAAATGTAGAGCATGCGCTTTATGTAGTGATGTTTCGAGTACTCGACCAACAACTTGTACTGAGCCCGCTAAACTTGAAGTAGGCGTTAAAATAATAGTTAAAGCGGAAGCAGGAATACCACATTTATCAGCAATTTTGTCTGCAATTTCAACTGGTGGGACTTTATCAGCTTCTATAACAATATAAGCCTTTTCTCCTGAATCACGGTAGCCTAGTTCATCATAAAGTTCTTCACTACTGCCCATTGCACGAGCAGGCCCTGAGCCTAATGCATTGAAAGCCTCTTTACCTTTACCGTGATTCAAACTCCAACCCGCATATTGACTACCCAAGCAGGATAAGACCGGATTAGTGCTATGTACATCTAGATGCCATGACCAGTTACGAAAATTAGTAGAAGCGCGTAACTTAACCGTTCCCAATCCACCCATACAGATTTCTGCAATAATACGGCCTGCTTCAAGCCCGCCTGAAACATTTATTCCTGCATCAATAATACGGCATCCGTTTTCTAGTTCAGATAGTCCAAGTCTTAAAGACTCTGCATTCGAAACTAAATGTTCGACTAATGGCGCAGTTAGTTTATTGATGCTAGGTAATGATAATTCCTGATTCACACTTGTTATCCTCGATGTTATTTATGTTAGCTATGTTTCATTTTGTGTTGCCACAATTATTGATTCAATTTTATGCAAACGATTAAATAGTATGGCCTTAACTTTGTCTATTGAATTCTCTTCGGCATATACCGTACATACCGGAAACATTGCTTCAATATTATTACTATATGTTGGCCTGTCTTTAACCCAGCTAGGCCATTTAACTTTATCGCTAATAAACAGTTTTTCTTTTGCGTATAAAATCGCATATGCTCTAAAGCCACTTTCGTTATTATGTTGTCCTGTACACTCTGGTAATTCTCCTTGAAAACATGCTATATGCGCATCAAACAATGATTGCCGTCCTTCATGTAGTTCAAACGTACCTGGTGGTCTTGGATTAACCTCAAGTATAAGAACATTAGCCTTTTCTTCATCAATTATATAATCAAGTCCGCATAGCCCTTTTAAACCGGTTTCTTTAGTTATTGTGCTAACAATGTTTTCGACAATATCTCTTTCTTCAACCGTATCTTTATTTAAACTAATTGCGCCCTGATATAAAAAAGGCAGATCAATAAACTCTTTTGTTTGTAACAGTCGATTAAAACCAACAACCTTTGCGCGTTCCCCGTTTGCTAGAAATACGACACTCGAAACTGCACCAGGAATAAATTTTTGATAATAATTTTCTGAGTCTACATTTACTGCCTTTAGGTCAGACCAGTTCACATGGTTACCGCCAATGCCACCAATTCTTTTTACCAGATATTTTTTTTGTACTGTAGGTTTTGAATAAATGACATCAGGATAATGGATGCCGTGCCTATCTAGTAATCCAAAAAAAATAACAGGATCTTTTACTGACACCACGGTCTCTTTAGAATTACCGTAAATGGGAATCAATTTCCCAATGTTTTCAAGTAGTTCAGGGTTTGATTCAAACCCCGAGCCGTAAACAAGTTTAGCACCAGGATAACGGGAAATAATATTCTCTACATGACTTAATAATTCTTCTGCATTAAATCCATCATCACTGTATTGAAGCTGATGAAAAGATTCAGAAAAAGACTTTGTATCCTCATCAACAAAGCAGTCTGCAACGCTTACCTTATATCCTGCCTGTTTTGCAGATGCTGCTATTGCTCTACCTGAATTGGCAACAATAAGGTAATCGACCATAAATCAATTCCTATTCAAAAGTTATAGCCGATGCCATAACTTTGAATAAAAGCTATTAAAGCTTTGCAGCAGCCTCCCTTGCGACATTAAATGCTTTTTCATGGTCAAGATAAAGCGGCTCATCTGTGTTTTTCATCATCTCAAACATTTTAAAGTGAACTTTATATTTGATATCGCCAACAGCCAAAGCACCTAATCCTAGTGCTTTTTGCGGTGTTTCTGCTAGTTCAACACCCATATCATGTACGCCTACACCTTCTATTCCTAAGGGAGGAACAGCATTGACGTCAGCTGCGATAAGTAGGTTAGAAGCCTGATCTAGTTGTTTCTTGGAAAGAACCTGAATACCCGCTTTAGCTGCACCTATAACGATATGAGTTTCGGGGAAGAACTCCATTACTTTATCATCCGTACTACTATCCGCACCGTGCATTTCTACACCAAATCGCGCGTTATATTCTGATGCATATTCAGATGCAACTTTAGCGCCTCTACGACTGGTTAAATAAACTTTAGCACCACAATTCGCAGCCAGAATACCTGCACAAACACCAACAGGCCCGGTACCACCGATAATATCGATACGTTTGCCATCAAGAGACTCGCCAGTTTTTTTCTTTAATTGAACTTCAATGCATGCCATTAATGCAGCCGCAGTCGTTATCGCACCACTTGGATCAGCAAAAACAGACACTTCGAACGGAGGAACCATTGCTGTTTTAGCACGATTAAGCATATCTATTGCCAAACCAAATTCCCTGCCACCAATAAATATACCTGTTCTTTTAACACCTTTTTTACCACGAGAAAAAATCGTATCCTGAGTTAATGTGTGAATATCATCCAAAGCAACTTCTGAGTATGGAATCACACCATCAAATTCAGCTTCATAAGCCATGTTCACATCAAATGGGCTTACGTTTTTTGTAGGATTAAACATATGTAACAAATACGGATCTTTCATTTTTATCTTTTTCCCTAGTATTTAAGTGTTATAAATTGTTTGCTTTCAAATCTTCGTTCTGCAGCATCGGCTTTGTATTATTGACTGAAATTGTTGCCTGGCTATTGCTTGCTTTGCTCATGACAAATCGTAACCTTGGTTCAGACTGCCATTGCTCTCTACATTTTTTCAATGCTTGAAAAGCTATTGTTTCGTCAGGAAAGAGTGCAAAACCAGTCGGTCCCCATGAACTTTGCCCCATGCCTGTAGCACCTTCATTTGCCATTGCTTCAAGCACACCTTGTAGAAGCGGCGAGGTATAGCGTCCCCCCTGTGCATCGGCAAAATAATCACCGACAATATTTTGTATCTGAGTGATTGCTTCGCCAAATTTGGAACAATCAATTTCGCTAATCGCTGGTAATGCCTGCATTAAAGTTAATCGACATAACATGGCTGAAGTAGTTTCAATCATCGGTTCCAGGGTATTGAAGGCTCGACGTTCCGGAACGCCGTTAATTCCTTCTGCCTCGTCATCAAATATTAAAACAACCCGCCAATGTTCAGGGAAAGGCATGTGACTAATCACGGGGGGTACTTCAGTATTCTCTCCCCTGCCACCATCAACAATAAAACCACCATGCATGAAAGTACCAATACCAATTCCCGATCTTGCTCCACGATGTAGCATCGCCGCTAGGCGCCCAGCTTGTTGATCAGGTAATTCATATAATTTAACAATGGCTGAAGCAACTGCGAGAGATAATTGTGTTCCTGATCCCAAACCAGAATGTTCAGGAATGGCAGATTTTATCGACATTTTAACGCCGCCATCAATACCAAAATGCGATAACACTTGTTCAGCATAATTCTCAGCTCGTTTAGAAGAAGGCCCACAAATATCAATATCATCTGCATATTCAGCAACTAAAGAGGTATCAACCCCCGTTATTGATAAGCCTAAACTTCCAAACTTCCGCCCTAATCCGCCATGCATATCCAAAAAACCTAAATGCAACCGTGCCGGTGCACGGACACTAACAAACCTTGAATTTACATCTGATTGATTGTTTTTCATTTTGATATGGGAATTGGCCTGATTTTGACGACGAAAAACCAAGTATTATACTGTAAGTTGTTATTTTGAGATAGTATTTCCAAATAAGATTTAATCTCATCAAATATAGGATTTGTTCTTATTCGACAGACATGATTATAATCAATGGCGATTCTAAACAGGGGAAATTCGTGGTAGAAAATTTGATTCTTATTCCAGGCCGTTCTAGTAAACAAGGAACTACTTTGAATCAAGGAAAGTTAAAAGACGCATATAAAGAAGTTACTACTACTTTAGAGATGAACCAAGATGACATGGATAGAATGAAATTGGTTGATGGCGATGAAGTTCGTCTAAAAAATGAAACGGGGGAAACAAAGGTTCGTTGTTTAGGTAAAAAACCGGAAGATCTACCCGCTGGCACTGCATTTATCCCATATGGGCCACCTTCCAGTGAATTAATGGCAAGTGACACAGCTGGCTGTGGCATGCCGCTCTCTAAGCATATGATAGTAGAAATTGAGAAAATTCTAAGTTAATCGCATAATATACATCTGGATTCCGGAGGGGTAAGTCCGAATGAGTGAAAACATCAAGATTATTAAAGATGCCACATGTACTTTTTGTGGTTGTGTCTGCGATGATATGGAACTCCATGTCGATGTTGAAGAAAAACGTATTGTCAAAGCAAAAAAGGCCTGTGTACTCGGCAAAGCTTGGTTTTTAGAACACACAATCGAAGATGCTCCTGCAGCAATGATTGATGGCAAAGAAGTCTCAATTGAAGAAGCCATCGAAGAAGCAGCGCAAACCTTAGTTAAAGCGAAATTTCCTATCACATATGGCCTGAGTGACACCACTAGTGAAGCTCAGCGCGAAGCAGTAGCTATTACCGATTACATAAAAGGCAATATTGATACAACAACATCCGTTTGTCATGGCCCGTCCGGTCTCGCATTTCAGGGAATTGGCGAAAGTACCAGCACCCTTGGAGAAGTAAAAAACAGAGCTGATTTAGTGATTTACTGGGGTGGTAATCCCGCTGAATCTCATCCTCGACATTTTGGACGATATGCAGTCACACCTAAAGGTATGTTTACTCCCGGCGGTAAGAAGGATAGAACTATTGTTTTAGTCGATGTGCGCAAAACAAAAAGCTCTCCTGTTGCTGATATTTTAATCAAACCGAAATTAGGAAAAGACTTTGAAGTATTGTGGGCTCTAAGAGCGTTAGTAAAAGGAAAAAAACTAGCCGACAATATTGAAGAAATAACCGGCGTACCTCTAGAAACATTAGAAGATCTCGCTGAGCGTATGAAAAACTGCAAATTTGGCGTTTTATTCTTCGGCATGGGACTGACTATGACGCGTGGTCGCCATTTTAATTCAGGCGCCCTACTCGCTTTAGCAACTGATTTAAACGAATTCACACATTTTGTCGCAAAACCTGTTCGTGGTCATGGTAACGTTACTGGTGCTGACAATGTGGTCTCATGGCAAACGGGTTATCCTTTTGGCGTTAATTTTAGCCGTGGTTATCCTCGCTTTAACCCAGGAGAATTTACTACCGTTGATACCTTGGCCAACGGTCATGCTGATGCAGCATTAATAGTCGCTTCTGATCCTGCTTCAAATTTTCCTAAAAAAGCGATCGACCATTTGAAAAGCATCCCTGTGGTAGCACTGGATACTAAACGAACAGAAACAACGAAAGACGCACACGTTGCCTTCAAAACATCGACTTATGGCATCAATACAACAGGTACGGTATATCGCATGGATGATGTACCTATTACATTACGTCCTGCGTTTGAATCTCCGTTCCCTGACGATGAATCAATTTTGACTGGCATCAAAAAACGGGTACAAGAATTAATGATTGCTAAACATCAAGCAACAGGAGCCAGTGGCGAAGCAAAAGTGGCGGCGGCATTCACACCACTTTAAAATTTTAATTACTGCATTTTTGCAGTATTTTTTGTAGCATTGTGTTTTATCACAGTAGTGAGACCATTTACGTGAAATACAAACTAAACAGAATAGTTAGAGCTATTTTGGTTAGAAAAAAGTAATAAACAGTCATCGTAAAATTACTCATAAAATATAACGATAATATTTATAATAATATTTAGGGGTATTTGATGGCAGCTTCAATGCGCATCATCAATGGAAGGGTTTATGACCCGACTAATAATATTGATGGCGAAGTAAAAGAAATTTGCATCAAAGATGGCAAAATCGTCGATTCAGTTACCGATGATGCGACGGTCATTGATGCACAAGGCATGGTTATCATGCCAGGTGCTGTAGACATCCATTGTCACATTGCCGGCACAAAAGTAAACGCTTCTAGAAAACTTCAGCCCGAAGACCATCGTCATGATGTACATCCCGGAACACCTTTCACACGTTCAGGTACTGGAGGAACGGTTCCATCAACATTTGCAACAGGTTATCGTTACGCTACCTTAGGTTATACAACGGCAATGGAAGCTGCTGCGACGCCTATCGGTGCACGTCACACTTTGGAAGAATTTCATGACACTCCAGTCATAGACAAAGGCTTTTACGTATTACTCGCTAATAATATATTCTTGCAGCAGCTGTTGCGCGATAATCGTACAGAAGAATTTGATAATGCACTTGCATGGTGGATCAATGCGACTAAAGCTTATACGGTAAAGTTGGTAAACCCAGGTGGTGATGAGCCCTGGAAAGGTAAAAAGAATTCAAATGTCGCAGACATTGATGAAAAAAATGATGAAGGTCTATCACCACGTCAAATAATCGAAGCGTTTATCACTTCGGTTGATAAACAAGGTTTCCCAAAACCACCTCATATTCATTGTAATAATTTGGGTCATAGCGGTAATTATACTACCACGCTAGAAACCATGAAAACCGCCGGTGACATGCGTGTTCATTTAGCGCATATCCAGTTCCACAGTTACGGCGGAGAATTAGGCAAGAACCCTACTTCTAAAGCAAAAGAAATTATTGAGTACGTTAATGAGCATTCCAATATTACCTGTGATGTCGGTCAAGTTATGTTTGGTAAAGCAACCATAATGACGGCGGACGCACCATTGGCTTACGTATTGAAAGGTCATACCAAGGGTAAATGGATTAATGCCGATACCGAGTGTGAAAGTGGTTGCGGCATCGTACCTTTCAATTATCAAGAACATATTTTCATACATACGCTTCAATGGGCTATCGGTCTCGAACTATTCCTGATGTCAAAAGATCCTTGGCGTGTACTTCTATCAACTGATCATCCTAATGGTGGTTCGTTTATGAGTTATCCAAAACTGATTAAATTATTAATGGATAAGTCATTTCGACGTGAAGAAATGAAACGTGTCAATCAAAGCGCATTAGACCAATGTTCTTTACGCGATTTAGAACGCGAATATACCTTAAATGAAATTGCTATTATTACTCGGGCTGGACCCGCTAAAGTACTGGGCTTGAAAAACAAAGGTCATTTAGGTGTTGGCGCAGATGCGGACATTACCATTTATGATGAAATGGAAGACAAAGAAATGATGTTTAATGCGCCGCGCTATGTCATTAAGTCGGGTCATACTATTATTTCAAATCATGAATTTGTAACTGATTTTACTGGCAAGCTGTTACACATAGAACCAGAATATGACAATAAGATTGAAGAAGTTATAAAACCATTTTTTGAAAGTTATTATTCCATCGAGTTTTCTAATTATGCTGTTAACGATGATTATTTACATGATCATGAAGTTATTCCAAGTGGGAAAGTTTAAGCATGAAAATTAAATCAACAGAAATAGTCGATACCTTTGCTGAAGCTTTTAAAATGTATGGCAGTCGAGTCATCATTACTGCAGAAACGAAAGAATGGGCAATGGCAGCAGCGCAATCTATAACGGGCTTTGCTACTTCAGTTATTGGTTGTAAATGCGAGGCAGGAATTGAAGCAGAAATTACTGCAGAAGACTCACCTGATCTTAGACCTGGCGTTAGTGTTTTGATATTTGCTATGGATGCAGAAAGTTTAGGCAAACGACTAATGGAACGCATAGGCCAATGTGTCATGACTTGCCCTAGCACAGCCTGTTATAACGGCTTAGATGAAGGCAC
>JAJFKK010000075.1 GCA_021773245.1 Gammaproteobacteria bacterium
CTCAAAAAAAACCCGCTTGAGGGAAGCGGGTAAGGAGTAACAAGTGTTCTTTAAAACACTCTAGAGAAGGAGGAAAAATTATTATTAATACATCATATAAACACGTAGTTCACATATTTATTAGAATAGACTTCATGATAAAAGCTTATCTATCAGGAATTTATTAACCTGATTCGCAGCTTCCATTTGAACCATATGCCCAGCAGAATCGACAACTAAAACGTCGACTTCTTTTGCTAGATCACTTGTGTGTTTTGCGGGAATTATCTGATCTTGTTCTCCACAAATAGCACATACCTTATTTTTATAGTTCTCAAGAAACTTATTAAAACTAGCGTTCTGTTTATCTCCGGCCAAAAAGCTTTTCGTGACAATCGATAGAGCACTATCAACACCATCAAGACGTTTAAACTGGAGGATATTATTTATTAGCTGTCGTGTAACAAGGTCCTTATCTGCAAAGAGCTGCTGTAAATAAGGTTTCATTTGTTTTCTACTGTTACTATCAACAAATCCTTGAATATAATCACTATTAATTTCACTACCCAAACCGGCAGTACAAATTAATCCAAGAGATATATTTGAATCAGGATACTTCTCTGCAAACTGTAAGCATATTGCGCCGCCCATAGAGTGACCGACAAAATGTGCTTTATCTATATTCATCAAATTCATGAATTCATGAATTACATCTGCATAAAATCCTAGAGAACCATCACCTACAGATTTTGTTGATTGTCCATGTCCAGGCAGGTCGATCGCAATAACGCGTTTATCTGTCTTTGCAACTAACTCATCATGGTTAAATAACCAATTATCCAAATCACCTCCAAAGCCATGGATCAGAAGGACAACTTCATCGCCCTCGCCTTTGGAAACATAACGAATATTGAGTCCATTAACTTCGATAAATTCAGCAACATCTACTTCTTCCTCATCATCATCTTCTGGAGGAACATAATCAGCCTGAAATTTTTCAATGAATGCATTTATTTCATCTTCAGAGACACTTTCGTCAGCGACAACACCCAATAAAGCACCAACTGTATAAACTGTATCATCTTCCGTCACGATCTTGCGTAGTGTTCCGGAATCCGAGGCTTCAACTGCACTGGCTATTTTTTCAGTTTCTACATCTGCAATTTCATCTCCCTTTGTAATTGCATCACCTTCTTTAGCTGTCCAAGCGAGAAGTTTGCCTTCCTTCATGGACAAACCCCATTTCGGCATGGTTATAGCTTTTATGTTTTCTGACGACATTAATAATCCTCTGTTTATTATTTATATTGTTATTTAAGAACCGCGCGTACCGCAGCTTCAATCTTATCTGGTGTAGGAATGTAGATATCTTCCAGTGCTGGTGAGAACGGAACCGGTGTATGTGGTGCCGTAACTGTTTGTACACCTGCTTTCAATGAACTAAAAGCTTTAGTCACCGCCAATTCTGAAATATCACTTGCCATGCTACAACGGGGGTTAGATTCATCAACAACAACCAATCGTCCGGTATTCTCAATACTTTCAAGTATACTTTCTTCGTCAAGTGGTGATGTTGTTCTTGGATCGATCACATCACAACTAATACCTTCCTTTGCCAGTTTGTCCGCGACTTCTGCTGCTAGTCCGACCATTCGTCCAAATGCAACGATAGTGACATCGTCACCTTCGCGAACAATATTTGCTTCACCAAAAGGTATGGTATACGGTTCTTCGGGCACCTCTCCTTCCATGGTATAAAGCATTTTATGCTCCAGAAAGATAACCGGATCATTGTCACGAATAGATTGAATGAGCAGTCCCTTCGCATCATAGGGTGATGATGGAAGAACAACTTTTAGTCCTGGTAGGTGTGTAAATATAGAATATAAAGATTGTGAATGTTGTGCAGCAGCTCTAAAACCTGCACCATACATTGCACGGATAACGACCGGTGTCTCAGCTTTGCCACCGAACATATATTTAAATTTTCCCGCTTGGTTATAAATCTGATCGAGACAAACACCCAAGAAATCAACAAACATCAATTCTGCTACGGGACGCATGCCACATGCTGCTGCACCAACTGCTGCACCAATGTAACTTGACTCACTTATAGGTGCATCCATAACGCGATCCCCATGTTTACCATAAAGTCCTTTAGTAACACCTAATACTCCACCCCATGCATCCATTTCTCCGGGACTTCCGGTACCACCAACGATGTCTAATCCCATAAGGATGACAGATTCATCGCGGGTCATTTCTTGATCGAGTGCTTCATTAATTGCCTGTTGGTATGTAATTTTTCTAGCCATTGTTATTTATCCTTCTTAGTTCTAATAAGAGACATAGACATCAGTTAAAAGATTTTCAGCAGAAGGCTCATTAGCTGCTTCTGCTTGCTTAACTGACTCATCGATTAACGCTGCTATTTCTTTGTCTATTTGATCTAGATCTGAATGTTCGAGTAGATTGGCATCAGTAACTTTCTTTCTAAACATATCCAGACAATCTCTTTCAGCTTTAACTTTCTCTACTTCTTTATCAGCTCGATAAGTTTGCGCATCACCTTCAAAGTGTCCGTAATAGCGATTTGTCTTAACTTCTATAAAAGAAGGGCCACCGCCTGAACGTGCTCTTGCAATTGCTTCCTTGGCAGTCTCGTAGACAGCAAAAAAATCATGGCCATCACAATTACTACCCGGCATACCAAATCCCGCAGCACGGTCAGCATAATTGTCACAGGAAACAGACCATTCAGATGATGTCGCTTCTGCATAACCGTTATTCTCAACAACAAAGATACAAGGTAAATTCCATACTGTGGCTAAATTCATACTTTCTAATGTCGTGCCTTGATTAGAAGCACCATCACCAAAAAAGGCAATGCCAACGCCATCGGTTTTTCGCATTTTGTGTGTAAGCCCGACACCGCAAATTAAAGGTGGGCCACCTCCGACAATACCGTTTGCACCTAACATGCCTTTATCTAAATCAGCAATATGCATCGATCCACCTTTACCCTTGCAGGAGCCAGTTTCTTTGCCGTATATTTCAGCCATCATTTCAATAACATCAACACCTTTGGCAATACAATGTCCATGCCCACGATGTGTGCTTGCAATGCGATCCTGATCATTTAAATGCATGCATATACCAGTTGCAGAGGCTTCTTGACCAGCATATAAATGGACAAAGCCTGGTATACCTCCTTTCGCAAATTCATCATGTACACGCACTTCGAAATCACGAATCGTTCTCATCATTCGGTACGCATCGAGTAATTGTTCTTTACTTAACTCAGACATAAATAAGACCCTCCCGCCTAATTTTAATGCTTATAATTGTAATAATTTCTAAATTGATACTGCTGATTCATCTTGTTCAAATTGCTGTTTCTCAAAATGATTTTTTTTAACATCTGAAAAATCATCATTTTTTTTTGTGTTACGTTGTTTTATAAATGCTCCCTGACTTGCAGCGATTTCAATTGCCAAGTTGATATCGATTGTTACTGGTCCATCATCTTTCAACTCAATAACAACTTTGTCATTTTTTGAAAATTCAATTTCACGTTCACCATCCAATGCAATCACACCTTGCTTTGTTTCAATTTCATAAGGTGTATTAAGTTCTAGTTTATCGGATGAATTAATCCCGATTTCTTCAAACAAACCCGGTAAAATTGGACAATTAACACTTTGTTCACAGTCATCAGGCGTTGAAGTTACAATTTTTAATCCGTGTGGATCTGAACGGGGAATAGGATTTAATAATCCACCAACAGAAGACATACCAATTGCTGTTGGCTCACAAAAAGTAAGATATAATTCTTTGAGGTTTTCCATATTCCATAGCGCTCTGGCACCAATCCATTGGTCATTAGTTATTGCCAGATCCACAAGTGCTATATCTCTGGTTTCATTATTTACAGTCACATGTATTACTTTATTTCTATGAAGTACTGTTTCTGCAGGAACAATCCCTTTTATGTATAAACCCATCCCCATACCTATCAAGGTGGCTTCATGAAACTTTGGAAAAGCATTATTAGTTCCGGTTGATATACTAGCCATAGGGATATCAGCAATCTCTTTTGCAACAACCCTATGCGTACCATCACCACCTAATATCAAAACTGCATCGACACCTTTTTCAAAAAATAAACGCGCAGCAAGTTCAGAATCTTCCGCCGTACTGGTAATTGGAATATCAAGAAATTCAATTTCCGGAATATCCATTTTTTTTAAACGTTGCAATGAATCTAAATTTCTAAGCAAGTGTGCCGAAATACCGCCCTTGTCTGGCATCATATAAACTTTATCTATGCCGAAAGTAGTAAGCGAAACGATAATGCGTTCAACTATGTTAGCTCTTTCACCTGTTTGGATAGAGGTAGCACTGGATATCAATCTTCTGATATCACGCGATGAATAGGGATTAGCGATAATTCCTATCGAAGTTTTTTTTGACACCGTTTGCATTAGAATTTAAAGCGAAATTAACTTTTATAATTATTTATTAAAGTTATATAGCAAGCAAAATGCCAGAGTATTAAAACAATTTTAATTGTTTCTATGATTTAAGAATTAGAAAAATTTTATTACTAAAACAACTTAAAAATAATTCCTAGGCTACTGAATTATATAACATTTTTTTTGAACTAGGGACTAAATGTTTGAGAGAATTAAATAGTGTTACGAATAAGAATCGAAAGTTTTAAAATAAACTCATTGATTAACTTGCTATTAATGAAACATCTGTTTCATTAAATTTATACATTTGCGTCGAATTATCAACTCAATAAAATTATCGAACGAATTTTAATTATTGTTTCATTTCTGCTAACGAAATAATGTAGGCAACGAGTTGCCAACGAACTACTTCTGGTAAATTCCGCCAAGGTGGCATATTCAGGGAACCACGTTTTTTACCGTTGGTAATCGTCTTGAACAAATAGTCAGCCTCCAGTTTTCTACCTTGAAGCTTTCTCGCCTTACCTCCAGAGCCCGCATTACCATGGCAATAAGCACAAAGCGCACTAAATTTTTTTTCCCCATGTTCAGCTGAACTGGAATCAGACAAAACAATATTCTTTAGATCATTTCCAGTAGCTTCAAGCTGCTCATCACCACCAGCCTTAAGCAAACTAGTATAAAAAATACTTACTAAACAAATTACAAATAATTGTCTTTTTAACATCTTCTTTTATCCAGAGTTTTTTTTAAAAACATATAAAAAAGGGAGGCTAATAGCCTCCCTTAGATACTAATGAACTAATTTAGCTCAGTTATAGTAATTTACTCAACCGTAAATGCAATGATTGATGAGCCACCTGGCTGCTTATCAATACCAGGATAGGCAGATGCTGCAAAGCCCGGCGCTAATGAACCCCAACCACTTGGAACGAGAACATATTGCTTACCATTAACAGCATAACTCACTATACCTGCACGGATACCGGAACCAGTATTAAAATCCCACAAAACCTTACCGTTATCTGCGTCATACGCACGGACTGTTCCTTTTGGATCACCATTAAATACCAGACCACCCGCTGTCGTCATGACACTACCATAACCTGGTAATTCATAAGGCACACTCCATTTAAGTTCACCAGTACGTGGGTCACGTGCATCTAAGCGTGCAGTCGCTTTTTCTGTACCCGGAGGTGCAATAGCTGCGATTGCAGAAACACCCAATGCTAGTGCAGCAGGACTAGTCTGAGAAGCAGGATCAGTCGGTGCAGGCGTTACCGTGTTACAAGCTTCCTGTGCGTTGCTGTACCAAAGTCCAGTACCAGGATTGTAAGCACCATGGTTCCAGCTTCTGGCACCAAGTAAGTATGGGCAAATCGTTATTTCTTCACCCGCTTTTGGATTGACTCGACCTATCAGTTTGCCTGATTTTGGATCGATAGTCTTAACCCAATTCACATGCTCAGAAAATTTCCAGACATTATGAATTTTCAGATTTTCTTTCTCATAAACAAAGACAAAACCACTTTTATTTAAGTGAGCGATTAGCTCTTTGCCGTTATGCTTGAAGAAAATTCCTTCGTAAGCAGAATCATAATCATATAGATCATTTGGAATTTCCTGATGCGCAAATTTAACTTTACCTGTTTTACCTTCCAGTGCTAGATAACTTGCAGACCATTTGTTATCACCCTCACGACCAGGTGCATAAAAATCGGGAGCAGCATTACTGGTTCCGATATATATCGTATCTGTAGGAGCATCGTATTGACCCGGTAACCAAGCACCACCACCGCCAACTTCACGGCTTTTTCCTGGCCAGCTTTTCTTTTCATCTACCAGAGTTTCAAAAATCCATGCGGTCTTGCCCGTTTTAGCATTAGCAGCAAATATTCTTCCTATCTGCCCCTGATCGCCGCCTGTTGTGCCACCATAAAGAATATCACCAGCTAATTGAGGTGGAGAGGAAAATAAGATACCGAAATCTTCTCTCTGTGTGGTTATGATCTGGTTTTCCCATTTTACTTCGCCCGTCTTTTGATCAAGTGCGATAAAACGTCCATCAAGCGAACCTAGATAAACCATGCCATGACCAACTGTTACACCACGACTCGCGTTCGTATAAAATACTTCATCTACAATAGGATCAAGTTCAGGTTGATAATGCCAGATTGTTTCACCCGTTTTGCCGTTTACAGCAAAGACATTATTATTAGGTCCAACATAGTAAATAACACCATCTAACACTATTGGTGTCGCTTGCATGCCATTGGCAATATCACCCGTCTGGTGAATCCAGGCTACTTTCAATTTATTTACATTGGATTTATTGACCTCTTTAAGAGGGCTAAACCGCCAACCATTATCCAAACGATGATAACGCGGCCAGTCTCCATCTTTATCCGCAGCAAAAGATGCACTTACGCATAATGATGCAATAAGAGGCGCACATAAAAGCGACTTACACCACTTTATGATTGATTCTTGTCTATTTTTGTTCATTATTTAACTCTCCCCGAACTATTTTTATGAATATTTATGTCTGTTTGTTTAGTTTTCAAACAACATAAAGTTAGGTAAAACGCTACATCTAGAAAATAGATGTAAATTCCATTTTCCATATGCAACCTATACGCCAGTATCTAACTATGTGTTTTTATTATAGTTTTATTATTAGCATGGAAAATTTTGAGACATCTGTAGCAATTATTAGGGAGCAGATGCTGCATAATGACGTTGATAATCAAAGGTATATGCTTTATTTTCCTAGTTAATAATAAAAATAATCAGCTACAAATTAAATCATAAGGAATTGATTAAGCGCTTTGTAAGCTCAATTATAAAAAGATAATAAACGGCAACGCTAGTAGAGGTCATAAAGTATGATACGAGATCATCGTGCTAACCACGTAGATAATATTCTGGATTCGGTATATCAACC
>JAJFKK010000076.1 GCA_021773245.1 Gammaproteobacteria bacterium
GCCATCACTTTTCGTGCGCCAAGTCGTTTTGCAAGCATAGAAGAGATAATGTTAGCTTCATCTGCATTTGTTAATGCACAATAAACATCTGTTTTATCGATGTCTTCTTCATTAAGCAATTCTTCATCTGCTGCGTCACCGTTTAAGACGATAGTATTTTTTAGTCTTTCGGAAGCGTAACGTGCTTTAGCAGGGTCAAGTTCTAAAAGTTTAACTTTATATTTATCTTCTAAAGATTCAGCCAAGCGTAAACCAATGTTGCCGCCACCGGCTATCATAATACTTTTATATGGTTTTTCTTTATTACGAATAAACTGTAAGAGTTGTCGGATTGATTTTTGTGAGCTGATGAAGAAAATTTCATCATCGGCTTCAATGACGGTGTCGCCATTTGGTATGATTGCTTGACCTTTTCTAAAAATAATAAAAACTTTATATGGTACATTTGGCAGTTGTTTTCTTAAATTACGTAATGAATATCCAAATAACATGCCACTGTATGATGCTCTGAGAGTTACCATTTGTGCCTTACCGTTGGCAAAGTCAACAACCTGAAGCGCACCCGGGTGAGCTATTAAGCGTTCGATATATTCAGTTACCAGTTGTTCTGGGCTGATTAAAACATCGACCGGCAGTGCTTCTTGTGCAAATAAAGGTGTATTTTTTAAATATTCTATTTCACGAATACGTGCTATTTTTGTTGGTGTATGGAATAAAGTGTAAGCGACTTGGCAAGCTATCATATTAACTTCATCGCTATTTGTGACAGCAATTATCATATCAGCATCTTTTGCCCCAGCCTTTGCCAGAACAGAGGGGTGTGATGCCACTCCAGTAATTGTTCTTAAATCATAACGTTCACTAATTAGTTGTAGTGCAGCAGGATCATTGTCAACCAAGGTAATATCATTCTCTTCGTTGACCAAATTGGCCGCAACAGATGAACCGACCTGACCGGCACCTAGAATTATAATTTTCATTTTAAATCAATTCCCAGTGTTTTCAGTTTTCGATAAAGATGAGTTCGTTCTACTCCAACAGCATTAGCAACCTTACTCACACTACCCTTAGCCTTTTTTAATTGATATTCGAGATAGGTTCTTTCAAAGTTTTCTCTCGCATCACGTAATGGCAGGTCGAAATCAAAACTTTCAGTACTTGTACCCTCTTTTTTTGCCGTCGTATTTCCTAAGCTGGATTCAACTTCGCTCATACTTATCATTTCATCTGTGCCTAAAATTAATAACCGTTGAACAAGATTCTTTAATTCTCTCACGTTCCCCGGCCATTGATAACTTCTTAATAGATTTTGTGCGGCAACATCAAATCTTCGGTAGGGAAGACCTTCGGTTTCAATAAAATAATTGACATAGAATTCTAGTAAGGCAGGGACATCCTCATAGTGCTCACGTATCGGAGGGATGATTATAGGCAAGACATTTAATAAGTAATAGAGGTCATCTCTAAACTGATTCTCTTCAATTAGAGATTCAATATTAAAACGTGTTGCCGCCACAATACGCATGTTCAGTTGGATTTGTTCTGAACTCCCTAGATGGCTGTACTTTTTAGTTTCTAGAACATCATGTAGAAGTGATTGAAGACTATTATTTAGTTCTCCCAAATCTTTTATGTAAAGTGTTCCACCTTTAGCTTTATCAAAATAACCATCTTGAAGTTGGTTGCTTGTTTCTAATCCAAAGAGTTCTGTTTCAGCATGTTCTTTGCTTAATGCAGAAATACTGACTGTGATGAATGGTCCATCACTACGTGAACTAAGTGAATGTAAATAACGTGCAAATAATTCCTTGTCGGTTCCTGATTCACCACATATCAATACAGGGGCATCGTGCTTGGCAATACGAGCTATTTGAGTCCTTAATTCTGAAATGGTTTTACTTTTGCCAATAGGTTCCAGTACTGATGATGTGGCATGATGTAATTGCAGGTTTTCCAGTTGGAGCGTAGACGTTTCAATAGCATGTTTTATTGTTAACAGTAACTTGGAAATAGAAAGTGGTTTTTCAATAAAATCATATGCTCCATGACGTGTCGCTTCTACTGCGGTTTCTACATTGCCATGACCTGACATCATAATTATTGGAGCTACAACGTAGTCATTTTCTTTCCATTCTTTTAATAGTGTAATTCCATCGACATCGGGCATCCAAATATCTAAAAGAATTAAATCAGGCTTAAATGATTCAACTTCCTTACGAGCTTTATTAGCATCTTCTGCAACATTAACGCTAAATCCTTCATCTTCCAAAATTTCCTGCACAAGGCTACGGATATCAGGTTCATCATCAACAACAAGTATTCGTCGTTTGCTCATTATGCTATGTCTGATTTTAAGTTTTGGTTATAAGAATTATTTGCTGGAAACAGGATTACAGCACATGCGCCATTTTGATCTTTATTATTTTCCAGCCAGACTTTTCCTGAGTGCTCATCTATGATTTTTTTAACTATTGCCAGCCCAAGGCCTGTTCCTTTTTGTTTGCTCGTTATATAAGGTTCGAATAAATTATTTGCCACTGAGGCATCTATTCCTAAACCACTATCAATTATTCTAATTTCAAGCATATCGCTTCCATCAATATTTAGCTTTTTAGCACTTACCTTGAGATGATTATCATCGCTAGTTGAGTTTGCATCAATAGCGTTTGTTAATAGATTATTAAATACTTGTCGTAGTTTCTTTTCATCTCCGAGTATTGTTGGCAAGTTTGCTTCAATTTCAGTTTCAATTTGATTTTCATCTTCTGCATTTGTGAATAAGTCTAGTCCTTGTTGAATCAAATGTTCAATTTTAATTTCCTTAGGACTATATTCAGGTGACCTTGCATAGTCTGAAAAATCATTAACCATATCTTTCATAGTTTCAACTTGTTGAATAATAGTATTTGTCATTCTATCAAGCATATCCGCATCTGTTGAATCCATCTTAGTAAGATATTTATGTCGCAAACGTTCAGCTGCAAGTTGAATCGGCGTTAACGGATTTTTAATTTCGTGCGCGAGTCGACGCGCCATTTCACTCCAAGCTGCGTCACGCTGTCCTTTTATCAGGGCCGTAATTTCATCAAAGACTATAACATGGCCACTTATTGAGCCATCGCTCTCGGTTAATGTTGCGCCGTTAATGATTAAATTTTGATTGCCCGTTTTATCTGATAATGTAATTTGTTCACGCCAGTCGTCAATTCGTTCTTCAATATTGATAGAGATACACTCAAAAAAAGCAGATAGATTTGGATGCTTTTCAGTGAGAGATAATATATTTTTATGTTCAAAGGCTTCTATATCAAGTTGTAATATTTGCGCAGCACTAATATTTACCTTTTCGAGGCAGCCTTCTTTATTAATAACCATTACTCCTGATGAGAGACGTGACAAGACTGTTTCTAAATAAGTGCGTTGCGACTCAGCTTCATGTTGACTTTGTTTTGCTGTGTCCCTAGCTTGAGATATTTTATCTGTCATATCATTAAACGATGCGACAAGAAACCCAAGTTCATCATTACTTGGCACAGTTAAACGAGTACTATAATCACCATCTGCAATTGCGCGAGTGCCTTCGGCTAAATCTTTTACCGGTGCTGCTAACTTTCTGGCTGAATAGAATGCTGCCCATACGGCACTGAAAACACTGAATAATAAAACCAGTGTTAATATAATAATAAAGCTAATTTTTAATTGTTCGCGAAGATATGATAGTTCTTTATATTCAATATAGGCTGATTGTACGTTTTTAGTGAGTTGATTGATTCGTTCTGATATTGGATATAAAGCTTGTACAATTCGAGTTTCTTTATCAAGGTCAAGTGTAGGCAAATTTACAGCAGCTCTAATTAATAACTCGGTGTCTTTAATGACATCTAGTCCAATGTAACTGTTGCTTTGTGACAATTGAAGTAAAATAGTTTCGCCAGGCGCATCGGGCACGAGACTTTTTATGTCGGTTGAACTTGAAGCAATGATACCGCCTTTTTTTGTCAACAATGTCAACTCATTTGCGTTGATGCGTTCTCTTATATGGTCAATGTCAAAAGGTAATTCAGCATCGGTTGTTTCGCTTAACTCCTCGGCTACTTTTTCTGTTGTATTTAAAAGTTCACGCATACGAACATCTAATGCAAGTCGGCTTAACTCGAGTGAATCATCAAGTGCTTGTTCAACTCTTAAGTCAAACCAACTATCTATGCCGCGATGAAGAAAATCCAGAGAGAAAGAATAAACAATAAGCACAGGCGTAACTGATAATAAAGAAAAAATCATCACCATACGCACTGTCATCCGTGAACCAATGACATGATTCTTAAGTTGGCGTATTAATCTTTTTAGATTAATTAAAATTAAACCAACAAGAGTTATGAGACCTAATGCATTGAATATAAGAAGTGACGAATAATAACGATCAAACAGCTCTGGGTTTTGCAGGGTTTGACTCATCATTAATAATGAAGCAAGCATGAATACAAATAAGCATAAGCCAATAATTAATATTATTTTGCTCCCTTTTTTCATTGTATACCCTTGATGCTTGTAAATGCAGTGTTCAGAGTGTGTGCGTTTCCATTTAGGGCAAGGCACGACGATGTCGCATGGCTGCCCCCTGCAAAGAGGAGTAACGCTGGCATAGATGGAAACGGGCGTGCTATGGATATTGCATTTATAAGCTTCATGGGTATGTTACTTCCCATTCATGCCATTCACTTGCCATATCCCAATGTGAAGAAAAATAGGCTTGAGGTCGCATTGGCGATGGCAAAGAGCCAATATCAAGAAATGTTTTAATTCTTGATGTATAAGTTTTATTTCGACGCAAGATATCTTGATCGAATAACTTCATCCTTGATATTGAGTTTATATGACTTAATGCCGCCTCAAGATTATTGTACGAACGTCTTAAGCCGGTATTTAAATTTATTGTCAGAAAATTTTTGGTCAAAGGTCTGTGTTCAAGTCTGTATATTAACTTTTTTTCACTAACTGTTTTGTCCCAAAGCCATTCTCGTTTTAAACGTAATTGATAATGAATATGTATTTCCAAAGGTATACCATGACGCAGAGCTTTATCGGCTTCTTCGGTTAAAGCAAAATTAAATAATGAATCCAGGTAGTAGGTTTCATCTTCTATGTAAGTTTGTGTCGACTTTATATCAATCGTTTTTGCAAACGACAGGTTAGTCGCACATAACATTATGTACAGTACAGATTTCATTTTTAATGAATAATGCATCGTGTTAATTCTTTTCAAGACAAGCATAGAAGAAGCCGTCCATGTTATCTTGTCCCGTTAATATTTGCCTGCCGTAATTTGTGTCAACGCCCCATTGTGCTTCAATTGGTTTAAGAGAGCAGTCATTTTGATTGGCGATAAATTTTTTTATAATTTCTGAATTCTCTTGTTTTAAAATTGAGCATGTTACATATAATACCAGCCCGCCAGGTTTTAATGTTTTCCATAGTGTGTTTAAAAGTGTTAGTTGTATTTCAGATATATGACTGACTTCTTCAGGCGTTCTTAATAATTTTATATCTGGATGTCGGCGAATTACACCTGTAGCAGAACAAGGGGCGTCTAATAAAATCCGGTCGAATGGTTCTTGTGTCCACCAATTCTCAAGATCGTTGATGTCAGATATTTTTGTAATAGCATTTAGATTTAATCTGTTTAAAGTTTCGGTTAGTTTTTTCGCTCGATGAGGATTTTTTTCGACAACCGTTAAAGATTTAATTTCTTTTTCTGATTCTAATATATGTGCGCTTTTTCCTCCTGGTGCGGCGCATGCATCAAGAACAACGTGTCCGGGTTGTAAATCCAGTAATTCAACTGCTAGTTGGGCAGCGAGTTCTTGGACAGAGACTTCGCCTTTATTAAAACCGGGAAGTATTTCAACATCTGTAGCTTGTTCTAGTAAAATTCCAATTGATGAATACAGAGTAGCTTTTCCTTTAATACCCGCTTTTTCTAGTCGTTTTATGTAGTCACCTCTACTATGAAGAAGTTGATTAACGCGAAGATACATAGGCGGACGTTGGTTATTAGCTTCAAGTATGCTTTTCCAGTTTTCGGGCCAGTCTTGCTGTAATTGTTTAATTAACCATAGCGGGTGTGATGCTCGTATTGTATGGTTTTCATTGAGCAAGGGATCTAATGTGTCGGACTCTCTGATATAACGACGTAAAATTGCATTGACCAGACCTTTAGCCCATAACATATTTATTTTTTTACAAGTTTCTACTGTTTCAGATACAACAGCATGAGCAGGTGTTCGCATATAAAGCAATTGATAAAGTCCGATAATTATTAAGTATTTAAGACGACTGTCTTTTTTCTTTATACGTTTTTCTAATAGTTGATTAAGAATATGTTCGAGTTGTATATACCAACGAAATGTTCCATAACTGATTTCCTGAATAAGCGCTTTGTCTTTGCCAGCTTGTTTAAAGGCTTCGTTACTTTTTAACGCTTTCGATAACGTGATTTTTTCTTCAATTATCTGTTCGATAATTTGAGTTGCAATTAGACGTGATGACATGGCTTAGTTAGCAACTAAGTTTTCAGCGAAAAAATCAGGCTGGCCGTTAAGAAAATCTTTTGCAGCCATTATTTTTTTTCCTGATTGTTGAAGTTTAGTAATCGATAAAATACCGTTACCGGTGGCGATATCCAGGCTTGATTTATTATTAAGTATTGTTCCGGGTACTAAATTGATTGAACTCTTTTTTATTTCTGCTTCCCAGATTCTTAAATTCATTTTATTAATTTGTGTGTGTGCAACAGGAAAAGGATTAAAAGCGCGAATCATTCTGTCTAATTCGGTTGCTGGCTTCATCCAATCAATTTTTGCTTCTTGCTTTGAAATTTTATTAGCGTAAGTTTTTTTTGTTTCGTTTTGTACTTTAGCAGTTAATTGCTTATTAGCTATATTTGTTAATAAAGCATTAATGTTGTTAGCGCTGATTTCTGCTAAACGGTCATGTAATTGACCACCTGTTTCTTGAGGATAAATAGGGCAAGAAATTTGTTCTAGGATTGGGCCTGTATCAAGACCTTGGTCCATCTGCATGAATGTGATTCCTGTCTCTTTATCTCCAGCTTCAATAGCACGTTGAATAGGAGCCGCTCCACGCCAGCGAGGAAGTAAAGAGGTATGTATATTAATGCAACCAAATTTGGTTGTGGCTAATATCTCCGGGCCGATTAATAAGCCATAAGCGACAACCAACAATAAATCACAATTATCTAGATATTTTTTATCTAGTTCATTGGCATTTGATGGTTGGTAAATAGGAATATTGTTTTCCAATGCACTGAGCTTAACTTCACTTTGTCTGATTTTTCGGCCTCTACCAGCTGGACGGTCGGGTTGGGTTAAAACGACTTCTACAATATGTTCACCTGCTTGAATTAGCGACTCTAGTACTGTCCTAGCAAGTTCGGGTGTTCCAGCAAAGGCTATCTTCAACTTCGAATTTGTCACAAGATTTTATTATCCAGTTTTTCTAGTTTCTCTAATTTTTTCTTTAGTCTTTGGCGTTTAAGAGGTGAGAGGTAATCGATGAATAATTTACCATCTAGATGATCAATTTCGTGCTGAACACATACTGCTAACAATCCATCTATTTCTAAAGTAACCAGTTCATCTTCAAGAGTTTTATAATTGAAGACAATATTTTCTGCGCGTTCTACAGTGTCGTAATAATCTGGCACGGATAAACATCCTTCGCGCATTGTTTCCTTGCCTTCTAGCTTAGTAATCTCAGGGTTTATTAATATTAAGGGCTCAGTTTTTTCCTCAGACAAATCAATCACGACAATTCTTTTCTGAATATTGACTTGAGTTGCAGCAAGGCCAATTCCATTCTCGTCATACATTGTTTCTAGCATATCTGACGTGATTTTTTTGATATCCGCATTTATCTTTTCAACTGGTAGAGCCTTAATGCGCAGACGTTCATCAGGAAAATGCAAAACTTCTAGTATTGACATGCCAATATTTATCCTAAAAATGGTTATAACTGACTGATAGTATATAGGAAAATTGATTTGTTGCAGTAAAACCACAATAAAATGCATTAGTGACTAACATTTTGTTATACTTTTTGCTAATCTACATTAAGGAACCTACGTAAGGTAATAGACATGTTGAAAAAAATTCTAATTTCATTCGCGATTTTTCTCCTTTCAATCAGTGTGATTGCGGACGAATTGACGATAAATCCAGATCACCCGGAAACTTATACAGTCGTTAAGGGGGATACTCTCTGGGATATTTCTGCCCGTTTTCTTGAACAGCCTTGGCGTTGGTCAGAAATTTGGGGTGTAAACCCACAGATTGAAAACCCACATTTGATCTATCCTGGTGATATTGTTTCTTTAAGTTACCAAGATGGACAACCAGTTTTAAATGTTAATCGTGGTGGAGGCCAAGTTGTTTCAGGCCGTAATGTAAAGCTATCTCCAACAGTACGTAGTTACGATAATGATGATGCGATTCCGGCTATTCCAATAGATGCAATTCAACAATTCTTAAAGCGCCCTATCGTGCTTGATGAAAATGAAATTGATCAATGGCCATATGTCGTTTCCAGTTATGATGAGCATTTAGTAGCAGCCACAGGCAATACTATATATGTTCGTGGTATCGATGAAGAGTCAGATACTGCACAGTATTCAATTTACCGCAAAGGTGAAACTTATATAAACCCTAAAAAAGATGAAGATGGTGAAGATGAAATATTAGGTTATGAAGCCATTTATATCGGTGATGCAACATTGAAGCAGAAAGGCGATCCTGCAGCTGCTGTTGTCACTGAAGCTGAACAAGAAATATTGATAGGTGACAGGTTAATCCCTCAATCTGATGAAGACATTAGTACTGAGTTTTTACCCGGTCCAACAATGAATGAAGTGAAAGGAAGTATTCTTTCTGTTGTTGATGGTGTTGCACAAATTGGCCAATATCAAGTTGTTGTGCTTAGTTTAGGTGAAGAGCAAGGGATTGAAGCAGGTAATGTACTAGGAGTTTATCAAAGTGGCTATGTTGTGCAGGATACAATTGGACTAAATATTCCTAAGAGCAAGAAAGAGAAAGAAGCAGAAAGAGCGGAACAGATAGAAAAAGCTGGTGGTGATGTAAGTAGGACTCTAGCTAGAATAGTACATGCAGTTGAAGATGGAGTTGAGTCGTTTAATGAAACTTTCCCTACTATTGCAAATAAACAAGCTAAATCTGAAGACATAACGTTACCAGAAGAATATGTTGGTGTTGTTATGGTATTTAGAACCTTTAACAAGGTCAGTTATGCCTTGGTAATGGAAACACAAGGACCAGTACATGTTGCTGATACTGTCAGGAGTTTATAAAACTCGACTAATAATGTAGAAAGAAGTTTATTTTATTGCAAGGATGCAATAACTGACTCTAGTTTATAAGAGTTTAGTTATGTTCATATGGATATGAATATTATGCAAAATCATCGAGACTGGCTCTGTCTAATCTTAGCTAAGGGTATTGGCCCAAATACTTGTAATAAGTTATTACTTGAATTTAATGACCCTCAAAATGTTCTTGCTTGTGAACCTTATCAATTAGCTAGTTTCGGATTAAAAGAATCTTCAATTAAATCGTTGCTTAATCCAGATAACGAACAAATTAGCAAAATTCTGGATTGGTTAGACAAACCTCAACATCATTTAATTACAATTCTAGATAATGATTATCCTGAATTGTTAAAGTCGATTCATTCAGCACCACCTATCTTGTTTGCTATAGGTCAACGTCAGGCTCTAGGGTATTTGCATTTTGCTATTGTAGGAAGTAGAAACCCAACTACCGGCGGTAAAAGATTAGCAGAAGAGTTTGCAGCAGAATTATCCAAATCAGGTCTTACAATATGTAGTGGACTAGCTTTGGGCATTGATTATCATAGCCACCTTGGTGCTTTAAAGATGGGTTGTTCAACTGTTGCGGTACTAGGGAATGGTCTAAACAACATTTATCCGGCTAGACATAAAGCAATAGGCAGACAGATAATTGAAAATGGTTTACTACTTTCTGAATATCCGCCAGATACAAAGCCTGTTCCAAGTAACTTCCCTCAACGCAACCGAATAATTAGTGGTATGAGTACGGGTGTGCTTGTTGTAGAAGCTGCTAAGAAAAGCGGGTCATTGATTACGGCTAATTATGCTTTAGAACAGGGAAGAGATGTTTTCGCTATACCCGGCTCTCTTCATAATCCACTTGCTAAAGGAACACATAGCTTAATTAAGCAAGGTGCGAAATTAGTTGAAACGGTAAATGATATTATTGATGAGTTGGCACCTATTGCTAGCATAGTGTTAAATAAATCAATTAGCTCCGAATCTGGATATCAAGAATATGATAATTTGGACACAGATTATAAGTTTTTACTGGATAGTATGGCTTACGATATTGTATCGGTTGATAATTTGGTTAAATTAACAGGATTGACGGCAGAAGTAGTTTCCTCCATGCTATTAATACTGGAACTTCAAGGAATGATAGAGTTTCAACAAGGTGGTCGGTATTGTCGTTGTTCATAGAGATTGGGGTTTATGAAAGAATCTGTTTTAGATGTACTTATATATTTATTTGATCATTATGTCGAAGAAGAGCTCGAGATAACGCCAGATCAACAAGATTTAAAAACACAACTAGTTCAAGCAGGTTTTGCCGATATACAAGTCGATAAGGCAATTGATTGGTTAGAGGGTTTGGCTACACAAAAGGATAAACTAGATACCAGTATCCTTCGTTCTATGTCGATAAGGGTTTTTAATGATGTTGAGAATGAAAAACTGGACGTTGAATGTAAGGGGTTTTTATTATTTTTAGAGCAATCAGGTGTGCTTGATACTGAAGATCGTGAACTTGTTATTGATAGAGTTATGGCACTTGAAACTGATTTAATAGAGTTACAGCAACTTAAATGGGTTGTCTTAATGGTCTTGTTTAATCGACCCGGTAAAGAAGCTGCGTTTGCCTGGATGGAAGATGTTGTTATGGATGAGCTTAGTGCGGTAGTACATTAAGATATATTTTATTATTATCATATACACATACTTGTTTTATTTTTTATTCCATAATTTAGAAAGTGATATTGTTTACCTAATATGAGTAGTTCTCTAGTAGTCGTCGAATCTCCTGCTAAATGTAAAACACTTGAACGTTACCTTGGAAAGGGCTTTAAGGTTTTAGCATCGTATGGGCACGTCCGTGATCTATTGCCGAAAACAGGCGCAGTTGATCCTGAAAATAATTTCGCTATGCAATTTCAAGCAATTGATAAAAATGCTAAGCATGTTGAAGCAATTAAAAAGGCATTAAAAAATGCTGATACATTATATCTGGCAACTGACCCGGATCGTGAAGGCGAAGCTATTTCATGGCATTTATATGAATTATTGAAAGAAAAGAATTGTTTGAAAGACAAAACAGTACAGAGAGTTGTTTTTCATGAAGTAACAAAAAGTGCAATACAAGAAGCGATTAAAAACCCCAGAGAATTAGCTTCAAATTTAATAGATGCACAACAAGCACGCCGTGTGCTTGATTATCTAGTCGGCTTCAATTTGTCGCCATTACTTTGGAAAAAAATACAAAGAGGTCTTTCGGCTGGTCGTGTTCAGTCTCCTGCATTGAGAATGATAGCAGAGCGTGAAAAAGAAATTGAAGCCTTTATTCCAAGGGAATACTGGACTATCGAAGCTGATCTTGAACATAAGAATAGCCAGTTTCTTGGTAAATTAATTCAGTTCGATAACGAGAAAGTTAAACAGTTCAGTATAGAAAAAACAGAACATGCTGCAGATGTAAAATCTCAATTAGAAAAAGCTGGGGCAGGCGAATTATTAATTGAAACTGTTACAAAGAAGCAACGTAAACGGCAACCTGCTGCACCATTTATTACATCGACAATGCAACAGGAAGCCGTCCGTAAATTAGGTTTCACTGCGCAACGGGCAATGAGAACTGCTCAACAACTATATGAAGGTATAGATGTTGGAGAAGGTGCAGTTGGTTTAATTACCTATATGCGTACAGATTCTGTAAATTTGGCACAAGAAGCGATTGAAGAAGTTCGATCTTTTATTGCCTCTCGTTATGGAAAAAATGCATTACCTGATGAAGCCAGAGTCTTTAAAACAAAATCTAAAAATGCGCAGGAAGCTCATGAAGCGATCCGGCCAACATCATTTACGCGTGTACCAAGAGAAATTAAAAGTAGCTTAACGGATGATCAATTTAAACTTTATGAATTGATTTGGAAACGTGCGATGGCTTGCCAAATGAAACATGCAACGATTGATACCGTTGCAGTTGATATGTCATGCGGTGAGGGTAATTTATTTAGAGCGAATGGTTCAGCGATAGCAGATCCTGGTTTCATGGAAGTTTATCTTGAAGGTAAGGATGATTCCAAAGCTGACGATGATGAAAAAATGTTACCGCAATTGGAAGAAGGCGAGAAAGTGACGCTTAAAGAAATTCGTGATGAACAACATTTTACAGAACCACCACCACGTTTTTCAGAAGCAAGTCTTGTAAAGTCACTCGAAGAATACGGCATCGGCCGTCCTTCGACTTATGCCAATATTATTTCTACGCTTCGAAATAGAGAGTATGTTGAAATTGAAAATAAACGCTTCCATCCAACGGATGTTGGTAAAATTGTAAATGGTTTTTTATCTGATCATTTTAGTAGTTATGTTGATTATGAATTTACGGCAAAACTCGAAGATGATTTAGATGCAATTTCTCGAGGTGAGAAAGATTGGAAGCCGTTGTTGAAAGATTTCTGGGAACCATTCATCAAGCAGGTTGATGATATAGAAGAGAATGTTAGTCGTAGCGAAGTAGCACAAGCGAGAGTATTAGGTGTTCATCCAAAATCAGGAAAGGAAGTGTCTGTTCGTATAGGCCGATATGGTCCCTATGCTCAAGAAGGGACAAAAGATGATGAGGATAAACCTAAATTTGCTGGACTTCGACCAGGTCAAAAACTGGATAGCATTACATTAGAAGAAGCCTTAGAACTCTTCAAGTTACCTAGAGTACTAGGTGATACTGCTGAAGGCGAAGAGGTAGCTGCCAGTGTTGGACGTTTTGGACCTTATATAAGGTATGCGAGTAAGTTTGTTTCTTTACCAAAAGATGAAGATCCTTATACCGTCACGCTCGAACGAGCACTTGAACTTGTTGCTGAAAAGAAAAAAGCTGATGCGGAAAAACAAATTAAAATATTTGAGAATGAAGGTATCTCAGTATTAAATGGACGCTATGGGCCTTATGTTACTGATGGAAATAAAAATGCTAAAATTCCTAAGGACAAAGAGCCTGCAAGTTTAACGCTTGAAGAGTGTGTTGCGATGATAGAAGCTGCTCCAGTTTCTCGACGTGGTAAAAAGAAAACCAAAAAGAAAGCCGCAAAGAAAGCAGCAACTAAAAAAGAAACAACAAAGAAAAAGGCTAGTAAGAAGAAAACAACAAAGAAAAAAACTAGCAAAAAGAAAGCCGCTAAAAAGAAGACTTTAAAGAAAGCCGAGTAGTTAACAGGTCACTTAAACTACGTTTTATTTAACCTCAGATGAATTCATTACATTTGAAGCGAGCTGTCAAAACTTGTCAATCTGGCGGTGTTATTGCTTACCCGACTGAGGCCGTGTTTGGCCTTGGCTGCTTACCTCTCAACGAACATTCTGTAGAACGTATACTTATATTAAAACAACGCTCAGTGAGTAAAGGCCTGATTCTGGTTGCCGCCACTATTAAGCAACTCGAGACATATGTCGATTTTTCTGAAATAAAAAGTTTACAAACCATTTACGATAGTTGGCCGGGTCCAGTCACATGGATTATTCCGGCAAAGTCGACAGTTCCTTCATGGTTAACCGGAGAACATGAAACGTTGGCAGTACGTGTTAGTTCTCATTCAACAGTGAGAGCGCTATGTTCAGAGTTAGGTCCGATTGTTTCTACAAGCGCTAATCCCAATTCAGCTATTCCTGCCAAGACAAATCAACAAGTACGTTCTTATTTTGGAACAAAAGTGGATTATGTGATTCCTGCAAATATTACGAATGTAATGAACCCAAGCGAAATTAGAGATGGTTTAACCGGAAATATTGTTCGTTCAAGCTGATATTGATACAGATCATCGGTTGACAGCGGTGAGTGATTATCTGAGAATAGCCGGCTGAATTTTGGAGGGGTACTCAAGCGGTCAACGAGGGCAGACTGTAAATCTGTTGGCTCAGCCTTCGTAGGTTCGAATCCTACCCCCTCCACCAAAATAAATAGAAGTAAAATGGAGCAAGCCTATCAACGTGAAATTGATAGTGAATGGGTGGTGTAATACGAGGCGGGTGTAGTTCAACGGTAGAACCTCAGCCTTCCAAGCTGATGGTGTGGGTTCGATTCCCATCACCCGCTCCAAATTAAGATAAGCATGTGTGTATTTAATGATAATAACATGTTTATTGGGTAAAGTTGTTTTAGTGGTTGAAATGCTAAATAAAATCAATCACTTAGAAAAGGTTGCTGAAACGGGGTTTTTGCTCATATAGCTCAGTCGGTAGAGCACTTCCTTGGTAAGGAAGAGGTCACCGGTTCAAATCCGGTTATGAGCTCCACTTTTAGATTTTTTTAATTGTAATTTGTAACTAATCATTGAGGAGTGACTTCAATGTCCAAAGAGAAATTTGAACGCACGAAACCACATGTGAATGTGGGCACAATTGGTCACGTTGACCATGGTAAGACGACGTTAACGGCGGCGATCACAAAGACGATGGCAGAAGCGAACGGTGGCGAATTCAAGGACTATGGTGATATTGAT
>JAJFKK010000077.1 GCA_021773245.1 Gammaproteobacteria bacterium
GGTCCAGGCTGATCGGGCCGCTAGACTAGTGTAGTTGCTCGATGATGCGACGCCGATCGCGACCGCGCCGACATGGACGTGGGCGTTCTATCGCCAGTAGTGTCCGTTGGCGGAGGCGTGCTCACGGGCCTCTTGAACTCCCTATTCGCCCACGAGAACCTGCGACGAGGTGACGTCTTCGGCGCACAGCTGCTGAACGGCACGCTGTCGGTCTGGCTGTGGGAAGTGGAAGCCTAGGCCGCGCCGCTGACCGACGTGCTCGGTGTCGACCTCGAGTACCGCACCAATGACGAGGAGAGCGTGCTGGTGGACTGGCTGGCCGGCGGCCAATCACGAAGGGTCCGCAGCAAATGGGCTGCGCGCCAGCTTCCCAAGATGAAGCTGACGTTGGAGGAACTGCTGGCCGCACGCGACCCGGGGCGGACGGGCACCAGGCCCTAGTTCACCCCCGGAACAGCATGCTCCCCCTCCCAGGCTCCTCGTCGAACGCCTCTCCCAGCAGTACCGGCACCGCGTTCCGGTCGGTCGCATCCCGCGAGGGAGGGTCAGCCCCAGCGAGCTCGAGCAGGTTGCGGATATCGCGACCACTTGAACGCCGAGATCGCCGGCACCTGAACACCGAGATCGCCTGACTTGAACGCCGAGATCGCCTGACTTGAACGCGGATATCGCGGGACTTGGACGGCGAGATCGGCGGACGTGAACGGATCACGTCCGAGACAGTGACGCTGGGCGTCGCCTCTGCCATCGCGGACCTCACCAGGAGGTGCGCGAGCATGGAGCGACTAGCGATGTCGAAGATTCTAGAGATCCTGAGACTGCGATGGGTGCAGGCCCTGAGCGTGCGCCAGACGGCGCTCGCGTTGGGCACCAGCACCGGAACAGTCTCGAACACGACGGTGCGGGCGGAGGCCCGGGAGCTGACGTGGGAGGAGGCTGAGCGGCTCAGCGAGCGAGAGCTCGAGGAGCGGCTGTACGGTGTGCCGGTGGCGCCGGCCGCGATGCGGCCCGAGCCGGATCCGGTGTGGATGCACACTGAGCTCAAGCGCAAGGGAGTGACGCTCGAGTTGCTGCACCTCGAGTATCAGCAGGAGCACGAGGGCCGAAATGCGTACGAGTACACGGCCTTCTGCGACCGCTACCGGAAGTGGCGAAAGGCGCGGGGACTGTCGATGCGGCAGAACCACCGGGCAGGCGAGAAGGTCTTCCTGGATTACTCCGGGAAGCGCCCGCGGGTGGTCGACCCGAAGACAGGGGAGGTCCGGGAGGTGGAGCTCTTCGTCGCGGTGCTCGGCGCGTCGAACTACACGTATGTGGAGGCGACGGAGAGCCAGCGACTGGCGGACTGGATCGGCTCGAACGTACGCACGTTCGAGTACTTCGGCGGCTGTCCCGCGATCGGCGTCCCCGACCAGCTGAAGGCGGCGGTCACGATCTCGCGACGTCACGAACCGACGATCAACCGAACCTACGCCGAGCTCGGCCGCCACTACTCGATGGCCATCGTGCCGGCGCGCCCACGAAAGCCGAAGGACAAGGCGAAGGTCGAGGTCGGGGTGCAAATCGCTCAGCGATGGATCTTGGCCCGCCTACGGAACGAGACGTTCTTCTCACTGGCGGACTTGAACGCACGGATCCGCGAGCTCCTCGTCGACCTCAACTCGCGGCCCATGAAACGGTACGGAGGCCTGTGCCGGGGAGACCTGTTCGAGAGCCTCGATGCTCCGGCTCTACACTCGCTGCCGGCCGAGCGGTTCGTGTTCGCGGCGTGGTCGAAGGCGAAGGTGCATGGCGACTACCACGTCGAGGTCGAACAACACTACTACTCCGTACCGTCCACCCTTGTGGGTGAACAGGTTGAGGTTCGCGTCAGCGGCAGCACGGTTGAGGTGCTGTTCAAGGGCCAACGGGTGGCCTCTCACCCACGCAGCTACGAGCGCTACAAGCACACGACGGCCTCGGCCCACATGCCGCCGAATCACCGCGAGTACGCGGACACGGACCCGAGCGCCTTGCGCGCATGGGCGGCGGAGGTCGGGCCGAACACCGACGCGCTGATGACGCGGATTCTCGAGCGGGACCCGAATCTCGTGCAGGGCTTTCGGTCGGCGCAGGGGCTCCGCCGTGTCGGCAAGAAGTACGGCGCGGAGCGAATGGAGAAGGCTTGCTGGATCGCGCTGCGGTCGGCGAGCCACTCCTACAAGCCAGTAGAGCGGATTCTGCGTCTCGGCCGCGAAGACGACCCGCATCTGCTCGGAGATGACGATGCCCCGGAGGTTTCGATCGAGCACGACCAGGTGCGAGGACCGGAGCACTTCGAGGACAAAGACAACAACGAACGAGAGGAAGAACCATGCTCAACGAACCCACGATGAACAAACTGATCGACCTGCGCCTCGCTGTGATGGCGACGAGCTGGGCCGACCAACAGAAGGACTCGGACATCGCGACCCTGAGCTTCGACGAGCGCTTCGCGCTCCTGGTCGATGCCGAGTACCTCGCCCGTGACAACCGACGCCTGAAACGTCTGCTGCGAGCAGCCCAGCTAAGAGTTGCCGGTGCGTGCATGGAGGACGTGAAGGTGTCAGCGAAGCGCGGGATCGATCGTGGCATGGCCCGACAGCTCGGGGCCTGTGGCTGGGTCGGAGACCACCTCAACGTGCTCATCAGCGGGCCCACTGGGGTCGGCAAGAGCTACCTCGGCTGCGCCCTCGGTCAGGCCGCATGCCGCCAAGGACGCAAGGTCTTGTACCGACGGCTGCCTCGGCTCTTCGAGGAGCTGAGCCTGGCGAAGGCGGACGGGACCTACACCAAAGTGCTGGCGAAGTTCGCCCGGACCGACGTGCTCATCCTCGACGACATGGGCATCGGCAACCTCCGGGATGCCAACCGCCACGACCTGCTCGAGGTGCTCGATGATCGATACGACGTCCGCTCCACGGTCGTGACCAGCCAGCTCCCCGTCAACAAGTGGCACGAGTGGATCGGAGAGCCCACGATGGCCGACGCAATTTTGGACCGGCTCGTTCACAACGCCTACAAGATCACCCTCAACGGGCCTTCGGGCCGCAAGGACAAAAGCTCCCGACCCTGACCACGAACACCAGACGCCCATCGTCGCTTCGCTCCGTTCAAGTCCCCGCGTGACGGGTGATCAAGTGAAGGCGATACGAGTGTTCAAGTGGCGCGATATACGCA
>JAJFKK010000078.1 GCA_021773245.1 Gammaproteobacteria bacterium
AGACTCTGAACTGCAAACTGTTATTCCATTTGATAGCAAAGTTCAATGTGTTGCTCAATTTACCTGCCTCCTGCTAGGTATACGGCTTTAATTAAGCTGATACTGTACAAACAATAATAGACTATAAGCAATGTTCTTGCACATTAAGGTGTTGAAAAATAGAGCATAATGAAATCGAGCCAAAGGAAACGAACAATGCAGAGGGAGCCTGATACGACTCTACCTCCTCGATCGGTGGAGTCGACCCACATCTATGCAGTCTTAACCCTACATCTTTGTAGGCGACCTGTATTTTAGTCATCAGAGATTAGATGTAAGTTTTCTTTGCTAATTGCGCCGTTGTGCAGAGCGCTTGCAAGTAAGACGCCTTTAACACCGATGTGTTTTAATTGTTCAAGGTCTCTCATATCGCGTATACCCCCGGCACTATAGACATCCTTATCTTTTCCGAGGGTCAAAACAGTATCAAGGCAGTTAATGTCGATACCCTGATCTGAACCTACTCGATGGATCATCATGACAAGGACTTTGCGCGGCCAGGTGGCAGGATCATTCAGGAGATAGCGGTTTTCTATCAAGCCATGTTCAGAGAAATCGAGCGATAATAGAATATTGGGATTGTTTTTGATTATGGCAGTGAGTAAATCTGCTGATAATCTGTTTTCCGAACCCAAAACCAGATTTATATTGTCGCTGCTGTAAGCGTATTGCCTGTCCTCTATTGCTTCCAAACCGGCATCTATCCAAAATTCACATTGTTTATAACGTGAGGCTAATTCTAAAATTAACTCACTATGCGAACCTGTCTTCTGAATAGCATCAAGATCAGCAATATAAATTGTTTTGAAAGGGTATAATTCTAAAAAACTAGAAAGCACGATTTCTGGTTCTGCACTTGCTGATATTACTGACTTGATTGGCTGATATGTATCACGTTCTCCGTATTTCGCATGAACAACTAAGCCACGACTTAAATCAATAACTGGGATTATTAACATACTTTATTATGCGTCATTTTTTGTTTGAGTTTATCACAGGAGGAGGGCTGGCTGATCAAGCCTTAACAGAAAGTTTGGTTAAAGAAGGTGATATTATGCTGCAGACCTTGTTGACTGAATTATCCGATATTGAAGGTTCGGAAATATCGTTTACAAGAGATAGCAGATTAAGCTTGATTAAAATCGATGCAGAACAATTTTTAGTTGAAAATAAAACAGAAGAAAAACTATCGAAACTACTTAAAAAGTCTGACGTATCATGGTTAATTGCTCCTGAAACAAATGATTGCTTAGCAAGATATGCAGAATTATTTATTAAGCATGGAAAAAGATTCATCGGCTCTAGTCCTGCCGCAATAAGAATAACGGCAAGCAAATGGTTAACAAATAAAAAATTATCTGAAGCGGGTATTAAAGTTGTTGAAACGCGATGGTTAAGTGAAGCTGTTCCTGAAAGTAAAACAGGTTGGATTATTAAACCTGATGACGGTGTCGGTGGTGAGGATGCTTGTTTGGTACAGGATGAAAAAAAAATAATAGAAACAGTTGAAGCTAATGAAGTTAAAAGTAGAGTCGTGCAGCCTTATATGGATGGTAAACATATGAGTATGTCGTTGCTTGTTTTTGAAGGTAACATCCAATTACTAGCATGTAATAAACAATATATTGATATAAAAAATGGATTGATTAAATTGACAGCTATAGGCGTGAATGAATCATTGTCATTTAAAGATGATATGTTACAGCTGGCAAAGAAAATTGTTACAGCGATACCAGGATTGGCTGGATACATAGGCGTTGATTTGATTGAATCAGAAAAAAAACTATATGTCGTCGAAATTAATCCAAGATTTACTACGGCATATGCTGGTATTCCAGAATCAATTAGTTGTAATGTCGCAGCTAAAATATTAAACACATTTATAAATAATAAATTACCTGATATTGACTTAGCATCAGCTAAGCCAGTAATAATAAATATATAATACTGGTATGAATAATTCTAAATACATAGGTTGGGATATAGGTGGAGCTCACCTTAAGGTCGCCGGCGTTAATCAAACCGGGGCATTAGAATTTGTTGAACAATTTGCCTCGCCACTATGGCAAGGCATGGAACAACTTGAAAAATTATTTCCAAAAACGATCAAGCAGCTGCCTCAAGGATCTCTTTCTCATGCGTTCACCATTACAGCCGAATTAGTTGATATTTTTAAAAATAGACAAGAAGGGATGAATGCTTTAATTGATTTATGTGAAAAAAACTTTGGGAAGAATATTAATTTGTATGCTGCAGATGAAGGAATAATGAAATTAGAAAGTGCTAGAAAAAAAACAAATAAAATTGCTTCAGCCAATTGGCATGCTAGTGCAACATATACAGCTTCTTTAGTTGAATCGGGTCTTTTTATTGATATAGGCAGTACTACAGCAGATATTATTCCGTTTAAAAATCATCAGCTTGATAACAGAGGAGTCGATGATCAAAGTCGTTTGCGATTTGATGAATTAGTATATACCGGTGTTGTAAGAACACCATTGATGTCTTTAACGAACAAAGCTCCTTTTCAAGGCGAATGGCAAAATGTAGCAGCAGAAAATTTTGCAACAACAGCTGATGTCTATAGGATATTAACCCTGCTTGATGAGGCCGACGATATGATGGAAGCGGCAGATGGAAACTCTAAAGATATTGAAGCTAGTATGCGGCGACTCGCTAGAATGATGGGAACTGATGCCACCGATTCTATACAGGGAAAACGTTGGTATAAGTTGGCAGAGTATTTTGAAGAAATACAATTACAAGTTTTAACAAAGGCAGTCTTAAGAGTATTATCAAGCTCACCTGATAGTGGAAGTAAAGTCGTTGGTGCCGGAGCTGGTCGATTTTTAATAAAGAAGATTGCTCAAAGGGTCAATGTCCCTTATATAGAATTTAGTGATTTATGCGATAGTGATATCCAGCTACAAAATAAATGTAATGTTTGTGCACCCGCTGTTTCCATAGCACAGCTTAATCGTCAATTCTCCTTAGCGTAAAGATGAAAATTTCAGAACTTCCTTATCACCGAGATTCTGCACAATTGTTTTCCAATGTTGCTGATGAACCTTGGAGTATGTTCCTGGATAGTGCTCATCCAAAGGTTGATATGGGCCGCTACGATATCATTGTTGCTCGACCGCTGGTAACTTTTGAAACTTATGAAGAAGTTACTCATATTATTGATACTGAAAAAAATAAAGAAACCACCTCAACTGAGGATCCATTCTTATTAGTTAAACAATATCTTGGAGATAAAGATAAAAACTTCAGTGGTTTGCCATTTTGTGGTGGTGCCTTAGGTTATTTTTCATATGATTTAGGACGTAATTTAGAAACACTGCCTGAAATAGCTAAAAAAGATATTGATATGCCAGATATGGCGATAGGTATTTATGACTGGTCAGTGATTGTTGATCATCATCTTCGTCGCAGCTGGTTAGCAAGTTTTTGCCGTTATGAAAAAACTGAACAGGAATGGACAAAGTTACAGGAATTATTTTCAGAAGTTTCTTCTAGCTTGAAAAGTAATTTTATAATTAATGCTGAAGTAGAGTCGAATATGACAAAAGATGATTACACTCAGGCATTTAATAAAGTTAAAAATTACATTCTTGAAGGTGATTGTTATCAGGTGAATTTAGCGCAACGATTTTCTGCAGAATATGAAGGTAATAGTTGGATAGCTTATACGCAATTAAGACAACTTAATCCTGCTCCGTTCTCTGCCTATATCAATATTCCTTCGGGATCTGTTTTAAGTTCATCACCAGAGCGTTTTTTATGTGTATCAGGTAATCAGGTTGAAACAAAACCAATTAAAGGGACAAGACATCGTTCTGTTTTTGCCTATGAAGATAAAGCACTGGCCGATTCTTTGCTTGAAAGTGAAAAAGATCGTGCTGAGAACTTAATGATTGTCGATCTATTACGCAATGATATTAGTAAATCTTGCGAATCAGGCTCTGTTGTTGTTCCCAAATTATTTTCTTTAGAAACCTATGCTTCTGTTCATCATTTAGTAAGTACGATTACCGGGCGTTTATCAAAAGATAAACACGCGCTAAATTTATTGCGCGATAGTTTTCCTGGCGGCTCAATAACTGGGGCGCCGAAACATAGATCCATGGAAATCATTGAGGAACTCGAACCACACCGACGTTCGATCTATTGTGGTTCGATTGCATATATCGGTTTTGATGGTGATATGGACAGTAATATCTGTATTAGAACCTTAGTGAGCTATCAAAATACATTATATTTTCATGCTGGCGGCGGCATAGTCTGGGATTCAAAAGTCGATTCTGAATACAAAGAGTGTTTTGATAAAGCGGCAGCCATGATGAAATTATTTAAGCATGAGCAAGACTTTTGAATCTAACGGTCATAAAACTTGGTGGCAGCTTAATGCGTAGTACGGAGTTATCTTATTGGCTGAAGAATATCGAATCAGTATCCTTACGTTCAAATGTTGTTATTGTTCCTGGCGGCGGTGAATTTGCTGACTTGGTGCGCAACATGCAAAAGGAGCGGCAGTTTGATGATTATGTAGCTCATCAAATGGCATTATTGGCGATGTGTCAGTACGGTTATTTATTAAATGGGATGAATAAAAAATTAAGAATTATTGAAGATATGGCTCTTTTTCCCTCCTATTTAGGTAAAAACTTGCCGCTATTATGGATACCAATGTCATTAATAAATAATGATTCTGATATCCCTGCTAACTGGGATTTTACGTCTGACAGTATCTCTTTATGGTTAGCGACTAAACTTTGTGCTACTCGATTAGTACTCGTAAAATCAAAAGTATTAAATAAAACAACAACTAGAAATCACATCAAAAATGGTGATTTAGATAAGGGGTTTCAAGAGCTTAGTAGTTCTTATTCAGGTGAAATATTGTTTTTTGAAAAAAAACAATATGAACAATTTCATGAATTTAACTTTAATGATTAAAATTTCTTTCTTATCAGAATTTTCTTGAAAAATTTATCCATTCTCTACCCATTTCAACTTCATAAATAACTGGCACAGGCAATGCTTAGTGATAATAGTTATAAAAATGTAAAGGTTTTTGATTTTTGGCCGAAATCTTAAATCATAGGAAGTTAACTTTTATGTTTGTTATGGGATTAGACCCAAATATTTGATACCAGGGGTAATAAAAAATGGAAAAGATTGTTACAAATTTTAATATTCAGAAACAATTTTATTTGTTTACAGGATTTGTTTGTGTTGGGTTAATTATACTTGAAAGTATTGTTCATTTTGCAGAACTTAACCTAGTGGAAAGCTTAATTGCGGCTTTTATTTTTGGAGTTATGGTTTTTGCTTTCTCACACTATTTGGGAAAATTAAATGGTAAGCGAGCTGAACTGATAGTAAATGGATTACATGCTTTTTCACAGGGAGATTTAACGCATAAAGTAAGCCTTAGTGGTAAAGATGAATTTGCATGGATGTGTTGGGAGTATTCCGAAGGTCGTAAAGGATTTATGGCGCTTGTTAAAGATATATTGGGTAATGCAGGGCAACTTGCTGCAGCAGCTGAAGAATTATCAGCAATTACAGAGCAAAGTAATAATGGCGTTATGCGCCAGCAAGGAGAAATTGAACAAGTGGCTACGGCTATGAATGAAATGTCTGCGACAGTTTCAGAAGTATCAAAAAATGCTGGCAGCGCAGCAACTGCTGCACAAGAAGCAGATGATAGTGCAAAAGATGGCTGGAATGTTGTTAATACAACAGTAGAAACGATTAATAATCTGGCATCAGAAGTTGAACGTACTTCAGAGGTGATTGAAAATCTGAAAGGAGATAGCCTCAGCATTGGTACCGTACTAGATGTTATTAGAGATATTGCTGAACAAACTAATTTACTAGCACTTAATGCAGCGATTGAAGCAGCGCGAGCAGGTGAACAAGGACGGGGCTTTGCCGTTGTTGCTGATGAAGTAAGAACGCTAGCTAGCCGTACGCAACAATCAACACGTGAAATTAACGATATGATTGAGCGATTACAGAATGGAGCGAATCAAGCTGTAAGTGTCATGGAAATGGGACGCTCTAAAGCACAAGAGAGTGTTGAACAAGCCGCTAAAGCAGGTGAAGCATTACAATCTATTACTGGCTTGGTCGATAATATCATGAGTATGAACATGCAAATTGCCAGTGCAGCTGAAGAACAAAGCTCAACAGCCGAAGAAATTAATCGTAATATCGTGAATATAAGTGAAGTTGCTCAAGAAACAGCGGGTGGTTCGCAGCAAACAGCTAGTGCCAGTGATGAACTAGCAAGATTAGCATCTGATCTTCAAGGTCAGGTTGCTAAATTTAAAGTTGACTAATGAGCTATATTAATCGATATCTGCATTTGTAGTTGCAGGATCAAGCATAGATTCAAGTACTAATTTTTCATAAGCTTTCAGGGCAGCAGGCATACCAAAATCAAGAGCAATGCGATAGCAATCGATTAAGTCAGCATCTTTTTCCATTTTATCAACGGCAACTTGGTTTAACTGTTGTTGCATTTGTTACTCCATTTTAGTCTATGCTTTTACTAATATAAAAAATATCAATACAAACTTATCGTTTGCAGTCTACTGAATAAGAAGGCCTGGTATCCGGAAGAGGCTGGAGATACCAGGCAATAACCGAGCGTCCCTCTCGGTTCCCGCTAGTGCGGTCACGGTAAATCATATAATTTGTTAATCCCACGTTAATACCCCACCTGTTTGATATTCTGTAACACGTGTTTCAAAGAAATTCTTTTCTTTTCTTAAGTTTGCCTGCTCGTCTAACCAAGGTAGAGCGGATTCAGCGCCTGGAAAAGGATCCTCGCTTAAGCCAAGTTGGTTAGCACGTCGATTTGCAATGTATTGAAATTGAGCAAGATGTGTTTCTGCAGAATAACCAAGAATAGGATCTCTTAGAATGTAATTGGTATAAGATTTTTCAGCTTCATATGCTTCGTCCCACATAGCACGAATTTCTTTTGGATCCAGCGTCAGGTTTTCTTCTTGAATGATTTGTTTAACAACACGAATACCAAAAGCAGCATGCATAACTTCATCACGCATGATGTATTGTAATTGTTCTGCTGTACCCTTCATTAGACCGCGTCGCTGTAATGCGAAAATAGGACTAAAGCCATTGTAGAACCAGCAGCCTTCAAAAATAGCTGCAAAAAACATATAAGAAATGACGAAGTTATGTAATTCATCACGATCTCTTAAATCAATATCCGAATGTAATACAGAGCTTAAACGACGATTAGCAAGAGCTATCTTTTGGTGTATTTCAGGGACAACACGATAACGATTGTAGATTTCACCTTGTTCAAGACCAATGGTTTCAATACAGTGTTGATAAGTCCATGTGTGTAGTGCTTCTTCATACACTTGACGCGCCTGATAGATTTGTAATTCAGGCGCAGACATTTTTTCCATTACAGCAAGGCCAATATTTCGCATGGCCAAAATGTCTGACGTTGTCAGATAAGATAATACATTCTCGTAAACATGTTTCTCTTCAGGAGTAAGCTTGTTGCGATAGTCCGACACATCCTGAGCCATATTGACATCTAATGGCGTCCAATGATTTTTATTCGCATTAAGGAAAAAGGTCCAAGCCCAGGGATATTTAAACGGTGCCAGTTGATTGATATCGGTTTGTCCGTTGATGACGCGCTTGTCGTCAGCATTAACCGGATCAAGATTTTTGTTAACAAGATCAGGCTCAGGATTATTCTTGTTTTTTGCTTTGCTTCCACTGAGTGCCTTTTCAACAATAGCGGGTTCTACAGGCTCTGTTTGTACCGGCTTTGCTAAAGGGTCATTCCAATCCAACATTCAATTTACCTCGTATCTTTTTATTAATATCACTGACAAGCTTCGCAATCTGGATCCAGTATTGAGCAAACCTTAGGCTCTTCAATAGCCTCGTTTTGTGGCTCGCTACCTGAACTCTTCTCCATGTGTGTTGCACCAAGCGAACGTAAGTAATACGTCGTTTTTAAACCTCGTACCCATGCGAGTTTGTATAGGTTGTCGAGTTTTGTACCATCAGGTTCGGACATATAAAGATTGAGAGACTGACCTTGGTCAATCCACTTTTGTCTTCGTGATGCAGCTTCAACTAACCAGCGTGGATCAACTTCAAATGCAGTCGCATATATTTTCTTTAATTCATCTGGGACGCGATCTATCTCCTGAACGCTACCATCAAAATATTTGAGGTCATTCACCATGACGTCATCCCAAATACCAAGCTCTTTCATATCTTTTGCAAGATAAGGGTTAACTACAGTGAACTCACCCGAGAGATTAGATTTTACAAACAGGTTTTGATAAGTCGGTTCGATTGATTGACTAACACCGCAGATGTTCGAAATTGTTGCCGTTGGCGCGATTGCCATACAATTTGAATTACGCATGCCCACTTTCATAACGCGTTCACGCAAGTCATCCCAGTTTAAGGTTTGTTCAAAATTGGCTTGTAAATAGTCTCCGCGCTCATTAGCTAAACGCTGCATCGAATCGATAGGTAATACACCTTGGCTCCAGAGAGAACCGTTATAGGTGGAATAAGAACCTCGTTCTTCAGCTAAGTCAGTTGATGCTTTAATCGCGTAATAGCTCACCGCTTCCATACTGGTGTCGGCAAAACTAACCGCTTCTTCAGAGCTATAAGGTAAACGCAGTTGATACAAAGCATCTTGAAAACCCATTATACCGAGACCAATAGGGCGATGACGTAAATTAGAACGTCTTGCTTTGGGTACACTGTAATAGTTGTAATCGATAACGTTATCTAACATACGGATTGCAGTATTGATGGTTTTTTCTAACTTATCTGTATTCAAACCATTTTCATCAATGTGTTGAGGCAAATTGACTGAACCAAGATTACATACGGCTATCTCTTCTTCATTTGTGTTTAGCGTGATCTCTGTGCAAAGATTTGACGAATGTACGACGCCAGAATGTGATTGTGGTGAACGTATGTTGCAAGGGTCTTTAAAGGTTATCCAGGGGTGTCCGGTTTCGAACAGCATAGATAACATTTTACGCCATAAATCATTTGCAGGAATAACTTTGAAGTTACTGATTTTGCCTTCGTCTGCTTGTTGTTCATATTCAGCATAACGTTTATCAAACGCTTCGCCGTAAAGATCATGTAAGTCAGGTGTTTCGTGTGGTGAAAACAAAGTCCACTTACCTTCTTCAGCAACACGCTTCATGAAAAGGTCAGGTATCCAGTTTGCCGTATTCATGTCATGAGTACGACGACGGTCATCACCAGTGTTTTTACGTAAATCAAGAAACTCTTCAATATCCATATGCCATGTCTCAAGATAAGCACACATAGCCCCTTTACGTTTACCGCCTTGATTGACCGCAACAGCCGTATCATTAGCGACCTTTAAGAAAGGTACAACACCTTGTGATTTACCATTAGTGCCTTTGATGTGGGCACCCAATGCTCGAACAGGTGTCCAGTCATTACCTAATCCACCAGCAAATTTTGATAACATGGCATCGTCTTTAATAGCGCAGAATATGCCATCAAGATCATCAGGAACGGTTGTTAAATAACAGCTTGATAATTGTGGACGACAAGTCCCCGAATTAAACAGGGTAGGGGTTGAACTCATGAAATCAAATGATGATAACAACTCATAAAATTCGATAGCACGTGCTTCTCTATCCAGTTCGTTAATAGCCAGGCCCATAGCCACACGCATAAAAAAGGCTTGTGGTAACTCAAAACGAATATCATCTTCAGAATGAATAAAATAACGATCGTAAAGTGTTTGCAAACTTAGATAAGTAAATTGTTTATCTCGCTTTGCATCTAGAGCTGCACCAAGTCTTTCCAGATCATATTTCGCGAGTTCTTGATCGAGTAATCCAAGTTCAGCACCACGTTGAATATATGACTTGAAATATCCAGGGTAACGTTCAGTCATTTCCTTGAGTGTTGCTTGTGTCATCGAACCTTCGATGAAAGTTAATGCTTCCTGGCGTAACTTATCCAACAATAAACCTGCGGCGGCATAACTATAATGAGGGTCTTTCTCGATTAATGTTCTGGCACTCATGACTAGAGCATGATTTACATCAGCTTCATCAATTCCATCAAATAAATTATTTAATGTTTCTTTTGTAATCAGTGAGGCATCAACTTCAGCCAGGTTTTCACAGGTTTCTTCAATAAGTGACAATAAACGAACCATATCCAAAGGTGCTTTACTACCATCAGCACGTTTAACATTAATCTGAACGGGATGATTCTGTTCAACTGAATCAGAATTTGCAGAGGCTTCAGCTTCGGCTGCAATTCGTTCACGGTAACGTTCTTCACGATAGATTACATAGGCTCGCGCAATTTTTTGTTCGCCGGTGCGCATTAGCGACAGTTCAACTTGGTCTTGAATATCTTCAATATGCAAGGTGCCGCCGTCGGGCATACGTCGAGTTAATGCGTTAACTACTTGTTCTGTAAGTGATTCTACCGTTTGATGGATACGTGTTGAGGCTGCTGCAGTACCACCTTCGATATTGATAAATGCCTTGGTCATAGCAACTGAGATTTTACTTAGGTCGAAAGAAGTAACTTTTCCATTACGGCGAATCACTCGGTAATGACCAAGCTGATTGGCTAAATAGTCAGTCTTATGTATGCCTGAATTACTATCAGTAATACCAGTGTCTAAATTACTGTCGGCTACACTAGTCGACGGTGCTGAATTAGCAGTACCTTCCGCCTCCATTTACCCCTCCAATTTTTTTATTTTTATTGTTCCAAACTAAAGAACATAGCTCGAAACTTGTTGATGTTTATTTTGTAAACTAATGTATAACACCACAATAAAATGTGGTCAAGCGCTTATTAAACCACAAGATGATGTGTATTGACCTGTGTTTATCGGGCGTATTACCTGTGGATAAGCTGGGTAAAAAAATCGTGATTAATGAAAATTGGAGGTAAAATATTAGGTAATTCAGTAGCTTAACATTAGATAGAAACAGTTCTTTAAATATTGGAGTAACTTGTGCAAAACTTTGGAAAATATAGCCCAAATTTCAGGATTTTATTTGTCTAAACAGTGAGATAGTCGACTTTTTGGCTTGCTTTTTTTAGCGCTAATTTTTTGTAATATTTGAGCAAAATTCAGACATTATTTTTATGAGCTCAGGTAGTTCTTAAGTGACAGATTTTACAGTTCCTAATTTTTGTTTAGTGACCAATCGTAATCAAGGTAGATAATTTTAATTTTGTTCTCTTTTAGCTGTGCTTGTATTTTAGAATCATCACTAATGTAGTGTGCTATAAATTCTTTTAGTGTGCCTGCTTTGGTGAAATCTTCAGAGAACCATTTAAAGATAGAAGAAATTTCAAGCGTCTTCATTTCTACATTAAAACGATTATGTTCGGAATTTCGTATGAACTGTATAGCAGCGCGTTCTAGTTGTTCATCTAATTCATTTGCAACATAAGCGCGTTTTTGAAGAGCAGGGCAACTTTTTGAAGCGCAATTTATTGCAAAGTGAATACGAGGTTCATTATATTTTTTACGAAGCAGACCATGTTCTACATGATCAAGGTTTGTTTTTTCACCAAACAGAGTAAAAAATTTCTTATCCCAAGGGCTGGAAAACAAACCTCCCAGATCTTTAATGGAGTCTATGCCAGGATAATTATTGACAATTAGTTTCAGTGTAAAGGCATTATAAGTGTTGATGAGAAATGCAAGTTGTTGAGGTTCACTCCAACCGTCAAAATCACGTTTTGAAACAGATTCAATTTCGCTAAGAGACTTATCTAACATGTCAGAATTATTTTTTACATAGTCGTAATCAACAGCAGTTTCTGAACCTTTCTCGATAATAGCGTTGTTCAATAATTCATCGTATTCAAAATAGGAATGGTCAAATGAGAATGAAGGTAGAGAGACGGCAAGCAAAATAAGAAATAAAAAGGAGCGCATAATGTATTTATTAATAATAATTTATCGTTAATAGATACGACTGCGTATAGTCTATTTAGTTTCTCTTAGAGGATATTAAATGCAAGTGCTACAGGAGAAACGGTCGGCCAATTATAATTTTGAATGGCTACCATCGCAGAGCGGTTGCGTAGCAGTATGTTTGCAAGCACAAAAATAAACCGTTTTTGATTCTGTGGCAGTATATTGCATCGGTGTGAAATCAGTGCCGCTATGCGAACCATCACAAAAAGGTTGAGATTTACTTTTTCCACAAGCACACCACCAATAATCTTTACCTTCTTCAACGTCGATTGCTATAGGGAATTCTTGTGCGATAACGGGCTCAGTCATTGTTAATCTTCCTGTGTGGCTGTAAATTTAATCTAGTTTAAAAAAGATAACTTGAAGTTGCTATATATAATTAACTATTAATGTGATGTTAACTTGTATTGGCCTAAGGCAAGTAGAGTGAAAAGCAGCCGCCGCCATCAATGCCATCATTAGTTGTTGTGACATATCCGCTTTTACCTTTGTTTTTATGAAGTTCGGCAACCAGTCTTGAAAAATAAAGTCCGAGCCCTGTGTTTGAATTTTGAAATGAAATGGATTTTTGGCTATCGATTTCTTCGTGATCTATAAGCATGGCTTCCGGATAACCTGGGCCGTTATCTTTAACTCGCATTACCAGATAACCATCTTCTTTTTCTGCTGAAACCTGTATTTTATTTTTTGTATATTTATACAAGTTGTTAATAACGTTACTTAGAACACCTGTGATTAAATCGCGATCAAAGAACCAGTATAAATCGTTTTCACAATCTAATTTTTTTTCAATCTTACGGTGACGAATCATTGTGTCATGCTGCTCAAGATTTTCTTCAAGAAAATCAGAAACAGAGTAATCATCGATGTTTATAGAATATTGTTCATTTTGAATTCTATATATTGCAAGTAGACCAACTAAATCATCGTTGACACGTTTGCCTTCATATTGAATTTGAGAAAACAGGTTATTGGTCGTCCCATCTTCATCTGAAATTGTTAAAACCTGGTCAACCGAGTTCAGCAACATATTCAATGAGTTCTTAACCTCATGAATCGAGTTAGCTAATAAAATTGAGTAATCAAATTCATCTGGATGATTCATTTAAAAATATCCTTTTTTATCATGCCGCTTTCTTTTTAATACTGATCCGTTGCAACATTTCCATTAACTCGTGATATTTTTTGTTTGTAGGATCAAGTTTATGAACTCGTTCTAAATAGTTTTCTACACGAGATGAATATTTTTTTATTTTTCCTGTTTTTTGCATCTGCATCATCAGGGAGTAGGCCGCATTTAGATTAACGACGATGTTGTCAGGCATTCCTCGTGCTGCTTTCATAAACAACTCGATGGATTCGTCTAGCTTTCCTTCTTTTAATAAGTGAGCGCCTTTATTGTTGATGTCTACAATTTCACTTGTGGTATTTTTAATTAATTCACTACCAGCATCTGATTTTCCAGCATCGGCATAAACTTTTTGAGTGCGTTCGATCAAGGCTTTATCATCATGATTATTTCTAATTAGATTCTTCGTTATTTCTTCTGCTTGCTCATCTTTTCCTGATGACAGGCAGAGATCAGTTAATTCAAGAGCGATGTCTGAAGAAAGACCTTGTGGGTTTTGGTTAAATAACTCTAGAGCAGCATCAAGCCGTTGGCTTGCTGCTTCTCCATCACCTTTGCTGGTGTGTACCATTCCTTCAGTTATTGCAGCAACCATCTCAGCATTCGAGTCGTGCTTGAAATCCTTACTTATTTTCACGGCAACATTCATGGCTGCATCGGGATTACCTGAATCAACCAAGGTTTTTGCTAATCCATTATAATCATCGGGTTGTTTGTAGCAGGAGTGTTGGCCGACATCAATGGCATGCTCATAAGCAGAGGTTGCTGTTTCCAGATCATTATTTTTATAAGCGACCTGAGCAAGATTACGTTGCCGTATTAATGATTTCGGTGATTTAGCGACACCTATACTTAACATTTCTTGCGCTTTTTCAACATCGTCCATTGCTTCATAGGTTTTTGCTAACCAGTCATAGGCGGCGACGTTTGAAGCGTTATCCTTTATGAGTCCTTCAAAAATTTCCAAAGCTTCTTCAAAATCATCCTGTAAATATCGAACTTTACCCAATGCCATATATGCCCATGGGATATCACGTTCTTCGATAATATCTTCGTACATATCAGCGGCTTTATCATATACACCAAGATTGATTAATAATTCGCCTTTGGTTTTCAGCAGGTCTAATCGATTGACTGGTTTGCTTGCTATTAATTTATCACAGTAGCTAATTGCTTTTTTATAGTTCTTTTGAGATATAGCCAAGGATATATCGTTAAGATTTTCTTTCTTTTCGATTAACTTTTTAAGTCGGGCATGAATCACTGTTCTGTTAAATGGTTTTGAGATGTAGTCATCTGGTAAATAATCGATGGCACCCATAACCATCTCGGATGTGTTCTCTGCCGTTGTCATTATGTATATCGCTGAATAAGCGAGTAGGTCGCGATGTTTGGCTTCCTCTAATACTTGTTGACCATCCTTACCTTTTCCCAAATTATAATCACAGAGTACGATATCAAACTTGTTGCTTTCGAGATGCTCAATCGCTTCTTCTCCATTTTGAGCGAGTTTTATCATTTCAGGCGCTAAAGGCTCTACCATTGTTCTTAGCATGACCCGCATTTCCTGAAAGTCGTCAATGATGAGGACTTTTTTTCCTTTTAAACTCCAGATAGCCATAACAACCCTTACCTATTTTTTTTTGAAATATTGCTGTATTAACTGCTATCGGCAGTTTTGAAGGTATTCTTTAGAATTAAAAGAAATGATTTCAGGCGGGTACGGCGGCTATATAGACTAGCTTCAGAGCTTCCCAGACTCGTAATCTCGATTTGCTTGACTTATTTCTGCCCTGGTATTCATGACGAAGGCCCGCCGCGAGCCACAGGCTCATTCAAAGGAGGTGCTGATATAAATAAACATTTTCTATAATGAAGTCTGTCTGTTGTGAGTCAATATTACTAATCAGACTTTGAGTATTTTTGGAAGTATTGCCTGATATGACTTTAGTTACTTGAATTCATCAAGTAATAAGGAAGGGTCATGCATATTTAATTCAGGAGAGCCGATAATTCGCGTTAACTGAACGCCAGCACCATCAGTCGTTGCCAATGCCTTTAATTTGTTTTTTTTATGCCTCTGAGCTTCATATATTCAATTTAACAGGCTTATATTCCAATGTTTTAAAATAGTTTGACAAAGTTATTCTTCTAAACAATAATGATTCTCATTAAGATTTATTAAAAATAATATATCATGTTATTTATCAATACTATATAAATTAATGTTAAGAAAGATTATAACTTTAAATAAAGCATACTTTGTTAATTGGACGCCTGATGATGTCTGTAATTTATTAACAATTAACGCGATTACAGCTCATAAGCTCGTTCAAATGAACAAGGTAAATACTAATAAGTTGATTAGAGAATTTTACATTCTAGCTTGTCGAGCTTCGTTAAATTCATCAGTAAATGAACATAACAAAGCAGCCATGCTGATTAATTACGCAAAAGAAATTAAACAAATAAGTAACGACTATGACGTTTTATTCGGGAGAAAAATGATGAGCGAAGCAGCACCGATATCTAAAAATAAAGAAGCAGGAGAGGACTCAATAATTAATAATATTGATCGTTTACAAGCACGGCTGTTTTACTTAACGACACAATTTAGTGTTCAGCCCTGTACTCATCTAGCTGGTCACATTGTCGAATCACTAACTCAGCTGTGCAAGCATCCACACATAGAGTTACTGCCTGCTCAACATTACATATACAGCCATTCATTAAATTACTGGCGTTCACGACTGATTAATTCTACTGAACCTAAGAGTAAAATTGAGTTACATTAAAATAATGTAACTCAATTAGTTTATGCGTGAAGATGAAACACTTTATTCATGATCTTCCAGGTGCCATCAACTTTAAGTAGAGTAAATAAATCAGTGAATTTATGACCAGTCCAATTATCAATTTCAAGACGAACGGTAGCAACAGTACCGGTAAGGTCGATAGAAGCTATGTTTGCTTTCATTTCAGTCGCTGGGCCATTTTCATCATTCCAATCGAAAAGATTTTGTATCGGACCTTCAAATAAATCTTCGCCGATGTAACCAAAGATCGTCGCATCTTTATGAAAACCCGGCTTCATATCATCGCCTTTGCCTGATATTGCGCCATCGATATAGTATTGAATAGTTTTTTCAATCATTTCTTTATCGTTACTACTCATGTTTCTTTCTCCTGAAAAATTGTTAATGTTAGCCTGAAAACAAAAATGATCTCCGTTGATTCAAAGATCATAGTGATTTAATTAAGTTAGCAATTCGACTAATACCTTCACATATTTTGCGATCTTCAGTCGCTGCAAAACCGAGTAATACATATCGATCCCTATCATTTAAACGGTCTGCTCCTGAGACTGAATAATGTCTTAGGGTATGGATTCCAACATAGGATTCATTAAGTATACGCTTGAATTTAGTTGCTGCAGGTACTTTGTCTGGTAATTTCCAAACAAGATGAGTACCGCATTCCAAACCTTGTATATTGGGGTTTGTAAAATTTTCACGCATTGTTTTAACAAGAAGATCACATCTGTTTTTATATTTGTTTCGTAATATCTTTATATGATTTTCAAATGCACCTGTTTTAATAAACTCTGCAAGAACAGCCTGTTCAAGCCAGGGTAACCCATAATCCAGAAGTGTTTTAATGCTCTTCGCATGGGGAGCAATTTTGGGTGGGACAATCATATAGCCAAGTCGAAGCCCTGGACCTAATGATTTTGAGAATGAACTCATATAGATAACTCTATCTGTTGTATCCAGTGCATGAATGGCGCGACTGGGTGAGCCCTGATACATAAAATCGCTATCATAATCAATTTCGATAATATGAGAGCCAGCCTGACATGCCCAATCAATAAGAGATAAGCGGCGTTGTTCAGGAACGATGCCGCACATGGGGTACTGACGAGATGGGGTAACTAAAGCCAAGTCTGCATTAACGGATTGTAATTCTTCAACAACAATACCTTGTTGATCTACGCTGGTTGGTATGAGTTCAGCGCCGTAGTTTTGAAATAATAGACTCGCACCTCTGAATCCCGGTGATTCAATAACCACTTTTGTTTTTTCTCTGATGTAAAGTTGGGCAACAACATTCAAAGCTTGTTGAATACCGGTAACAATAATCACTTGGTTAGGTTCAGCCACGATGCCACGTGATACGGCGAGATGTTCAAGGATTGCGTTTCTTAGATCAGGAAGCCCGGTTGGATATTGATAGCGCGACATATTAGACGCAGCACTGGAAAGTTTTTTTGAAATTATTCGACGCCATGCCTTAGTTGGAAATGCCTCAAGATCCGTTTTTTCCAATGCAAAGTCGTAATGCACAGATTTGTCCGATAAATTGTACAATTCAGACTGTTTACTTTCAGGTGGTGATATCAGGTGAACAGGTTGAGTACCTGCAAGGTCTTTTGATAAGTGGCTTGATGAAATCGATATTGAAGAGTCAGGTATATCTTCAAGTACAAACATGCCTGAGCCAGTACGGTTTTCCAGATAGCCTGATTCGGCCAGTTTGTTATAAGCCCCGACTACTGTATTTCTAGAGACATTGAGCTGTTTGGATAATTCGCGGCTGGAAGGAAGTTTTTTGCCTGCCGCCAGAGATTTACTCAAAATCAGTTGTCTAATTTGACTTATTAATTGATGTTGTAATGTTTTGTGGTGCTCTCGATAAAGACTTATAGGTAGTTCCAAAATATACTTTCCTTATAAAAACAATAAGATAAAAAATATTTATAAAGTAAAAAGTAAAATATACATATTCAATTATCCAGTTCATAATGCATGACCAAATTAAACATAAGTATATGAATACGTATAGTGCTGGCCCACAATATTTATGTTTATTGGACCTATTGAGTTTAGGTTGTTTGGCCTATAGTTAACATCTTAATTAAAAATATAATTATTAAAGATCAAGAGGAGTTTTTGTAATGGCAGCTAATCCCAAAGTAGAAACCGCTTTCGGCGGATGTCCGCATGATTGTCCTGATACCTGTGCAATGGTGTTTGATATCGAAGATGGCAAAGTTATTGGCGTCAGAGGTAATAAAGAACACGCAATGACCCGTGGTGGTCTTTGCGTCAAATTGAAGGATTATGAAAAGCGCCATTATCATCCTGACCGACTTCTATACCCAATGAAACGTGTCGGACCAAAAGGCAGCAAACAGTTCGAGCAAATTACCTGGGACGAAGCCATTGATACCATCACGGATAAATGGAAAGCCCTTATAGAAGAGTTCGGTCCTCAATCTATCCTGCCAGTCAGTTATCTTGGACACCAAGGTCTGGTACATGGCTTGAACGGCGGCGATGCCTTTTTTAATAAAATGGGAGCGACTGTTTGTGAGCGTACCTATTGTGGTGAAGGTTCCTGTACGGCCTGGTTATTAACCGTTGGACCGACTGCTGGTCTTGATCCTGAAAGCTATATTCATTCCAAATATATTGTGATTTGGGCGTGTAACAGCGTTAGTACCAATCTGCATCACTGGGCGATTGTTAAAGAAGCTCAACAAAAAGGTGCAAAGGTTGTTGTTATCGATGCGTATAAATCAAAAACAGCCAAACAAGCCGATTGGCATATAACACCAAAACCATCAACCGATGGCGCATTAGCAATGGCTGTAATTAACAGCATTATCGAACAAGGTCTGGTTGATCAGGATTATGTTGACAACTACACCGAAGGTTTTGATGACCTTAAGGAACATTCAAAGAAACATACGCCTGAATGGGCAGAAGAAATCACCGGCGTACCTGCTGATGATATTCGTAAACTCGCGAAAGAATTAGCAACAGCACAACCCGCAGCAATTCGTATGGGTGTAGGTCTGGAACGTCATTACGGCGGTGGTCAAACCATTCGCGCAGTAACCAGTATTCCAGCATTAACCGGCGCATGGCGTCATGTTGGTGGTGGTGTGACGCAATTCCCTGTTTGGGAGCACCCTTATAAGTTTGATGTTATCTGCGCACCTGAATTAATTCCTGAAGGCACGCAAGTTGTGAGTATTCTGCAACTGGGTCGCGCGTTATTAGGCGAACAAGATCTAAAAACACCGATTAAGTCAGTCATGACCTGGAACACGAATCCGGTTACGCAATCACCGGAATCCGATAAAGTCGTGGCAGGTCTTGAGCAAGAAGATATCTTTCATGTTGCTGCAGATCATTTTATTACCGATACCGCATCTTATGCCGATATCATCTTACCAGCATCTATGGGTGCTGAAATGGAAGACATGATTCTTTCATGGGGACATTTATACCTGACTTACAATGCCAAGAGTGTCGAATCTCCAGGAGAAGCAATTCCAAACAATGAAATCTTCCGACGTTTAGCAGAAAAAATGGACTACGACGAAGACCGTTTGAAATGGTCAGATTCAGAATGTCTTGAAAACTTTGTTGATTGGGATTCACCTGCGTGTGACGGAATTGATCTGGATTACATGCGCAAAAACGGCTTTGCCCGTTTAACGGTAGGAACAAAAGACGATCGTCGTCCGCATAAAGAAGGCAACTTCCCAACACCAAATGGTAAGTGTAATTTCAAAGTAGAAGGCGCAAAGAACTTTGTCGCAGCACCGTTCAGACAAATGTACGAAGGTTTTCAACCGGGAGAAGATCTCCCTGCATTACCGGATTACCTGCCACCGTACGAACGTCCGGAAACTAATCCGGAGCTGGCGAAGAAATATCCATTAAGTATTGTTACACCAAAGAGCCATGCATTTTTGAATTCATGTTATGCAAACATGAAACAAAAAGAGCAGGGCGAACAATTCGTAATCATTAATCCAGCCGATGCCGAGTCACGCAGCATTAATGATGGCGATACGGTTAAAGTCTTTAATGACCGCGGTGCCTTTGAAGGAGTCGCGCGAGTCTCTGATGATGTAAACGCAGGTGTCTGTGTTGCAACACTCGGTTACTGGCGACAACTCAATGCTGGAACAGTAAACATCACAAGTTCCGCCGAGTTTGGTGACATGGGACATTCACCTACGTTCTTCGATAACTTGGTGGAGTTGGAAGCCGCTTCATAAATAATCATTAATTAATATCAAGGATGATATAGATGAAAAGAAAAAGCCGCAGTGATTTAGTAATCACTGCGGCTTTTTTCTTATTAGAGAGTACCTAGCTACGAAACAGGTATTCTCAAGTTTTGATAGATCATTTGTTTATCAGCGTATATTGATTATTATTAAGTTCAGTAATTGTTAAATTCTCAATAAGTCTTCTGATCGATTTATCATCCATATCACAACGTTTAGTAATATTTTTTGAGTCAATCCAAGCTTCAGTTGCAATATTGACGCTAATTTCTGTCTCCAAATTCAAATTATCTATAATTAATTTGTTAATACGTATATTTGTTTTTTGTGATTCATTTGGATTGTAATAATTGTACATTCTCCGTTTTAAATTACTTGATTCGCCAATGTAAGAAGATATTTTGTTTTTTAAATTAAATCTAAATTCATAAATTCCAGATATCTTTGGTAGTTTTGGGGTGACGATTTTTCCATCTTTTAGGTTCAGCTTACCAAATGGTTGCCAGATAATTCTAATGTTCGCATTAATTTCCTCAGGCTTATTCCAAGTATAGTTATGAAACTTTTCATTATCGTTTCTAGTAGTTATTTTAATATTATTGTTTTTAATGAAAGTGACAGATTTATTTTTTAAACTTAATTCATTAGTAATCCAACCAGAATTTAACCATGCCCTTTTTTGTACATGCATATCAATATTATTTGCCCACCATGCTGGATATGAATAAGCACTTTTGGGAAGTTTGAAACCTAAAATAGTTTCTATCCCTTTAAATGTTGTTTGCCATTCATTTCTTTTGAGACTAACTAGATGGTCATAAAGAGGTAAGTATTTTGACATTTATATATCCCTTTCAGTGCGTAGCTACTTTGTAACTTATTATCACTTATTTAGCCTTATTTAGGCTACGTTAAGAGATTGCGAGCGCTGCAAGTTACTGATTTATTGAGACACCATTATTGTAGTGTCCGCCTACGAAATAGTTATTATCCCTTATTGAATTCCCAAGTCTGGGTAAATTGAGAACTTCTTGAAATCCATTGATGCCAATTTTTTTCTAATGTCTTAGAACCTCCAGGATAATACTGTGCAATTAATTGCAGAGTAGGTGTATCTAAACAATAATTATCATACATAGATTGCATGTATTTTTTTAAGAACTGCCTACCTTCAGAATGTTGCATCAAGTAGCTAATTAATGACCATGCAGATGCGTAATGGAGTGAATTCTGTAAATTGTTTTTACTGTAAAAATCATTAGGCTTCATTGTTACAAGGTGATTGAGAGTTATTTTCCTATTTGTTCTAAGTAAATTGCTCCAGTTTGGTTGGCTATGGATAGTTGATATGGCATTCGCAAGAGTCATTGTTTCGAAATACTCAGCCATTCCTTCGTTGAACCAAGTAGGTGTATTAGTAAATATTTCTTGAGCTAGTACATGAAAGGATTCATGCAAGCTAACTTTTATAATGTCGTTTAAATTTTGATGAGCATAAGTAGCTGCTAAATTGATACCCTTTCCATGTTGATAGAAACCACCTGTATTCTCATTTGTTCCCGGAGCAAAACTTTTTCGAAATTTATGAAAACTATTACTGCTTTCAAAAATTCTTAAATTTACAGTTGATAGTCTTAGTCGCTCTTTTCCTAGTAAACTTGAAACAATTCTGTATACATTCTTTAAACTATTTTCTAGGTTATTTTTTAGTTGGTACGTAGAACCTACATATTTATATTCTATATTTAAGTCAAAATATAAGTCAGGAAGATTGTATTCATTAATTTTTAGATCGTTAATCTCTATGGCATTAGATAACTTTTGTTCAGGTTGATTAGTGATAACTTTTCGACCATTTTCATTTTTCCAAGTAAATATTTTATCTTTTCTATCGTACTGTATTGGCTTTTCCGTTCTTGGTGGACAATGACTATTAGATCTAGATCGTAAGACAGGCTTATTAGCAATTTTAATTGGTTGAGTCGTGGGAGGTACTTCCGTCTCAGTAGGGATGTTGGTGAGGAATTTCTGTTCTACATTGCTCGGCTTTGAGAAAATGACCTTGTCGAGCAGACGTAATTCACCTCCAGATTCATTTATTCGCTTATATTGGTTGTAGTAATTTTCACCAATTAATAACGAACCAAAAATTATCAAGAGAAAAGTAAACATCCTGTAGGGCATTAGAAATCCTTTTTACGCTGGTAATATTTTGTCCCATTAGTAATATGTGTGATTATATAGAACAGCTAGTTAGAGTCATATTAAATCTGTTTCTATCGGACATTGGAATAGATTAAATTACTGATAATTAACAAAGATTGAGAAATAGAGTAATTATCTACGAACTAGGGGATCATAGTATTGATTTGATTAACGCTTCTGTTTCCTCGTATTTAATCGGTCCGCTGCGAATAAAGTAAATTTTGCTGTCACGGTCAATCACGACTGTGTAGGGGAGAACAACAAATCGGTTCCCGAATAACCTCGCCACTTCTTTGACCTTATCTATTCCGAGTAGCGACGGGTAGTTCATGGCTGTTTTCTTCATATAAG
>JAJFKK010000079.1 GCA_021773245.1 Gammaproteobacteria bacterium
TTCATCAACGACAATTTTAGATCCAGGATTTTGTAGACCTATCGCATTCAACATACCCATATAAGTTTCAGAGAGACGGTGCGGTGGATTACCCAATCGAGGTTCTAATGTTGTTCCTTTTAAGCAAATTGCGCCAACATCTGTATTGGAAAAACCATTGATACGTGTATATTCTTCACCAAAACCAACACAACCTGATAATAAAACCAATGGCGTATTAAGTTTTAGGCCACAAAAATCAACTTCGAGTCTTTTTTTGTCTTTATCGCTTAATGCTGCTATCTCCATACTGGATATTGTCTCTCAGAAATATAAATAATTATTATGTTTAATATTGTTCTATTTGAGCCGGAAATCCCACCGAATACCGGCAACATTATACGCCTTTGTGCTAATACTGGCGCAAAATTACATTTAATACATCCTCTCGGTTTTGACATGAATGAAAAAAGTCTACGCCGAGCCGGACTGGATTATATCGATCAATCAATAATACATCACTATGATAATTATCAAGACTATATTGATAAATGTGGTACTGAATCTCTCTATGCTATCTCAACCAAAGGAATACAAACATACTCCGAACGAAATTTTATTAATGGAGATAGCTTTATCTTTGGTCCTGAGACACGGGGCTTACCAGAAAGCATTTTAGGTGCGTTTGACCCTGATAAAATCTTAAGAATCCCAATGTTGGGAAATAGTCGCAGTCTTAATTTATCTAACGCATCGGCAATAATCTTATACGAGGCTTACAGACAACAGAATTTTTCAAGTTTATTTCCTTAGAAAGAAATACCGATTTTTAATCGCAGGTACTCTTAATAAAATAAATTATAGGATTAACTTAAATCTTTCCTCTACACCAAGAAAGTATTCATTTAGAGGATAGAAATATCTTGCTTCATCAAGTTTCACCTTAAAGTTTTCTTTATCTCCAAGGGCTTCGTACCCGATTAGCATGTTTTTATAATATGCTGGCCTAGGATGATTAGCATTGAGTTTTTTTGACAATAAAATCGATTTATTTATATAGGTTATATCCTTCTCGGCCATACCTCTATTAATAAAAACCTTCATCGCAAAATAGTCCAAGTGTGTCTGTACTGTAAAATGATTTGTGATATTTGATAATACAGCCATATTTCTTTTTTCAATATCAGAGTGATTAAACCTATTTAAAATATTTATCGCTTGCATATTTGTAATAAAAAAAAGTGCTGCGCCAAGTGTGACAACCGAGGCTACACTGTTGACAAAAATTTTCTTCGTGATTTTTACAGTGTTACCATTACTCGCCTCAATCTCAAAAATAAATAGTAGCGTGACAAATAGAATCCAATGAATTGCAGAATGGTAAAATGGAAACTCAAGCAATGCATGTATAACTAATGGTAATAATAGTGCAGCATAAATTAATGCAGGTTTACCCATTTTTATCATGCGATATATTATATATAAAGTATAAAAAGAGAATGCTAACGCTGGCAATACTCCTCCTTCCACGGCCCACAATATAAATTCATTATGAGGATGGTTTAATTTTTCAAATGTATAGACTCCGTACTGCTGATAATATTGTGCCTGATATTCTAGAAATGCATGTTCAAAATTACCGTACCCTACGCCAGTTAACCAATTATCTTTAAACATCTCCCAACATATAGACCATATAATTTCCCGGCCTCCGGAGTTAAGAGCTCCTTCTATTGAAATTCCAGTTATATTTTGAATAAATCCAACGCCAGTAATTGATCCCCTGCTAATAGCAACTCCAATAAATAGACCAACAAATAATATGATAATTACCCTCAAGATTGACTTTTTATTTTCCCAATGAGCAATCAGCATAAAGGGAAGTGAAATTACTAACGCTAGATATGTCGCTGAAGAATTTATTGAGGTAATTAAAATGCCTACTACTAGAGCAAATAAATTAATACTATTGCAGACCAAGGTATTTATTTTTTTAGATGGCACTGGATAAGTTGATATTAACATCAGGCTGGCAATAAATGTTGTCGTTATATATGACGACATAACATTACGCTGTTGAAAAACTCCTGAAGGAAAGTTACTCGTATCTAACAAGGAAGGCAAAAACCACAACTGAATAATCCCCCAACAAGTTTGTATAAACCCGGACAAACTAATAATAAGGACTAAAACCCAAATTTTATTTTTGGAAAACGAATTGAACAGGCTGAGAAATAATAGTATTCCAAATACTGCTCCTAACATTCTATATAAACCTCTGCCTGTATTATCATCACTCCATATAAATGGAATAACTAGTGCTAATATCAGGGATAGATGAATAATGATTTTTTCAGGTTTTAACCATTGGCCTTTACTTGCAGAATATACAACTCCTACATAAACAAAAATTACACTTACAAGCCAAATAATATTATTCACATAGAATGAAAGCCCAGCAGTAGGAGGTAAATTTGGTAAAAAAATATTTGAAATACTTAAAAATATAATGAAAAAAATAATCGACAATAAAATATTATATTTATTCTCTGATAAATAAATCATATATAAAGTTTCAGTGATATAGTCATGTTTTATTTATCTAATCAATTATAAATTTACTATGGTGCATTATTATCTGTAACTGAGATTCTAATTCTCCGTGAAGCATAGGTTAGATCGCCTGCAGAATCATGCGATCCAAGAACATCAATTTGATATACACAATAAGCACTTCCTCCTTCAGTTATTGAAGATTCAGAACATCCTGTTGTTCCATCAAAATTTGCTTGATAGCCGCTTAACCCACCAACAGAAAAGCTGATAGTTGCTCCGTCAATACTTGCACAACAATTTGTACCGCAAGTACATGCTTGATTCAACGCAGTATGAACTGCCCATTCAACCGCAGAACGTGCAGCAAACCAGGACTGAATACCCAGAGTTGAAGACGTCGTATTAATAATAGAAGTTGTCGTTAGTGTCGACATAGTCGCCCCAATAATTGCTAATAAGACAACTACTACAATAGCCATAATCGCACTAAATCCTTTTTGCTTTATAGATTTAATCTTCATGGTTGATTATCGACATGTGCTTGTTGCAATAAGGATACGCTCTCGCCTGAATCTGGTTGTGTTACTGTTAAACTAATCGTTACTAACGCTGCTCGTGTTGAACTACCCGGGTCATAGCTTATATCGCAAGCTGTCAAATTATCGATCAAAAGATTAGCCGATGTACCTGCTGTTGGGACAGTTACACTTTGAATTTGATAGCCTGAATATCGAGTAATGTTAGCTCCAGCACAGATAAAACTAACTGGCGTATCAACCACTTGAAAACGTTGTCGTGGGGATTTATTTGGAAATTTAAAACCTGGTACATCTGTAGAATTATTAAAGGTAATACTGCTCGTACTTATTGCATTAATAGTTGCAATATTATCCAGTGCATAGGCATTCGCGCCTGATTGTCCGGTATTGTATATCACAAGACATAAAGCAGTCTGATTTTGACAAGCACTCAACGAGGTTGATCCTGAAGGAAGAGAGGCGGGCAAATTAACCAAACTACCCATTATCTCAAAACAATCTGATGCTGAATTTAATTTAATTTTATCAGTGTCTGGCATTGTACAAACAGTATTATTAGAACCATCAGGCAAACGACGATATCGGCCACCATCAACTGTTCTTAGAAATTCAATTGAGGTAGCCGTTGCCCGAATACTATTGGGCAAAGCTAAGCGTATCTCTCTGGTCATTCTTTGCAATGCCGTCTCGGCAATATCAACTAACTCAGCCCGTTTTTGTACATCAACATATGCTGTTAATGGACCTCTTAGAATATTAACTAAAACAGTTGATAGAACACCTAAGATAACAATAACCATAACTAATTCTATTATTGTGAATCCTTTGCATTTACGATATGGATTCATTATTTAATAGTTCGCTTTATAGCCAGAAATGGTTAAATCAAGATCACTGAAGCTATCGTGTGTCACTCGAACATCAACACGTAAGGCTTGTCCATTTGCTGATGTTAGACCATTGAGGTTAGCACTAGCACCATCAACAGTGACATCGACATTATACCTTTCAAGCCCTGATATTGTTCCTAAATTGATATCAACCGCACCGGCAGTATCATTAATAGCATCATAATCGCATACATCATCATAATCAGACCTGGCTTCAGCTCCACCACCACAGACTGTACATATATCACTAACACCTATTGCAGCAGCATCGCAATCTGCTGGACAATCTGTTGAAAAATCATCTGGATCACAAAATGAATTAAGTAGTGCTTCTTCTAAATACGATTGAGCAATTGAGTTGGCTTGTTGATACACCATGGGGTCAGCACTAAGCACCGTTGAATTGATAATTAATGTTAAAAAAGCACCTAAACCAACAGCAAGTACAGCGAGCGCCATAGTAAGTTCAATCAAAGTAAATCCTTTTAATCTTTTTGACACCATATTTCTAATTCTCATGCGTATAGCCTGTTTCAGCTTCTACCAATATTGTTCTATCCCCTATTACAATACTTTTTGCTATAGCCAATAAATTATCAGATGTATCCATCGGCCTACCAATATTATCAAAGCGAAAATTACCGCCAGTTGGCGTAGCTGAGGGGGTACTGTTATTACAAAAATTCGCACTACCATTTGAGGGACTGTTTATTGGGGTAGTATCTGCTGGACAAGAACTATCGGCAGAAGGATTACTCCATTCAACATTACAACCGCTAGCATTAATATTCAATTCAACATTACATCCTGACGCAACCGCCTGTTTTTGAGCGTATCGAATTGAGGACTTCGCCTGGAGTAAAAAATTAGAATTGCGAAAAATTGTTATATCGAATTTAGGAGCGACATAAACAGCAAGAATACTAAGCACCAGTATAATCATGACTAGTTCTATTAATGTGAACCCAGAACGCATTCTCATATTTTAAATACCACTTTATCTAGATACGAACCTCATTGGCTATAATGATTTCACACTATTCTCACAATATAGATAAGCTTAATCGTAATATGCAGCATCTACGCTTGCAATTAATTACTTCTGGTTCGTAAGCTTCTAATAATAAAGATAAACAACTGAAGTTAGTCTAATAAGTATTTAATAAAGATATATAAATAAAAAGGCCTGCTAAGCAGGCCCTTTACATACTCGCAGTATTAAGGTGCAGAGAGCCCTCTAAAAGTAGTCGTATTTGTAGTACTCGTTTGAGTTACGACACAATTAGCAGGAGTAGCAAGTGATGCCACAGTATATCCAGTCGGCAATGCTCCACCTTCAAGAACACTGGCTGTATCATCACAATCGTCTACCGTCACACAATTTGCGTTACTAGCTGCACACACAGCTACGTTTATAGCCATACCCGCACTCATTGCTCCAGCAACACCATTAAGGGCTGCAGTTTCTGCTTCTGTAGATAAATCAACAAACCTAGGTATGGCTGTCGCTGCCAAAATACCTAGAATTGTAATAACCATCACTAATTCAATTAGTGTAAAACCACTTTGTTGTTGTTTCATTATAATAATCCTCTATCTATAGAGCCGCAGCTCCAGAAAAATACCTATCATCTTAAACAACCGCAGTCGTAAAAGTGATTGCTGTGTTGCAACAATCGATAGAATGAACCTCACTAAGTTCTGATAGTTAACATGCTCTTAGTGCCTTAAGTTAACTTTATTTATTAAAATCAACATTAACTTAACATGCTAACTTTTTAATTATAGTAGCATTTTCACGTTATTTCAGCCATTAATCAGGGTTTTTGTCACAGTTTATTAATTAAACACGACTGTTGATGTTTGCCAAAGAATAAATAGACTTCCAGAAGCAACAATAAACCCGTATAGCTTAGGATATTTCAATGGTTTTTGTTGTTCCAAATACCGCTGTTTATCTAACGGTGTAGTTAGATGAGAGGTTTCCTTCCAGGTATTCATTTTAGCTTCAAATGCCTTCATAGCACTTGGTCTAAAAAAAAGAACAAAACCAATTAAAATTACAAAACTGCAAAACAAAAAAAGGATTAATACTAGAGCATCATAAAGCCAGTTACTGATGATAGGATTAATAATTTCTGGAAGCGTCCGATATTCTCCTTGAATCGGTGCCAACATAAATATCGTATAGACTGCCCCGACAACAATAAATAGTCCAAAAATATAATGATATTTGTAGACGTATCTATCAATGTATTTTGTACTATCTAGCTTTCCAAAAAATTCATCCGTAGAAATACTTACATCCAAACGCGCTGCTAACGCATGAACTTTGTCCGGAACGACAAACATCATTAAACCCACTACAAACGTAACAAGAGAAAAGCCAAATGCCGTTACTAGAAGTACTTCTAGTACATAACTCATTAAATCATCCTCCACCGTTTGTATTTTATTTGTTTGATTCTATTTTAACAAAAGAAGCCGATTCAAGAATATCTTTGCTTGCTTCATAAGTCTGATTGTTATCGATATCATTATAATTTAGGCGAACGAAGTATTTTAATACTTCCGGTTCTCCCGCATTTTTGCTAAATAATTCCTTATGTTTAATTAAATAAATAAAATATTTACCATTATGATCAAAATACCAATTTCCTCTTTCTAAGACTTCAATATCAGGATCAAGCATTTCCCCTAAATAGTTAGCCATCGGCTTAATTGAAGCTTGATTTGCACGAACATAATCTAATTTACTGCCTGTGTACTGATTATAATTATTAGGCTCAGATTGTAATAAGTGTATAGGATTCATTCCCTCTGTTATAGCCACCACATTGTCAGTATTTTTCTGAATTGATTGTATAGCTGAATGTAAATTAAGTGCTGTTTGAATATTGATAACCGTTACTTCAACCAATTTTTTCTCTGCTATCGAAAACAAGCTCAGTGATTTATTAACAAACGTATATAGTAAGATACTAATAAGAATGATTGAAAATACAAGTTCAAGCTTACCAAGATCTCTGCTAATCCAACGATATGCAATTTCCATTTTTAAACAACTTTTGCCATATCCCACATAGGCAAGAACACACCCAATGCTAATATTAGGACCATTATGCCAATAGCCACTATTAAAATAGGCTCAATAGCTGAACTTAAGTTTTTAATATCATAATCTACTTCTCGGTCATAATATTCAGCAACTTCCTCCATCATATTATCAGTTTGACCCGTTTCTTCTCCCACAGAGAGCATTTGAATAACTAATGGTGTGAACATTTTCGTCAATGATGCTGTACGAGTTAAAGATTCACCACGCTCAATACCCGTTCTCATACTAATTATTTTTTCACTAATAAATTCATTATCGACTGAGCGAGATACAACGACTAA
>JAJFKK010000080.1 GCA_021773245.1 Gammaproteobacteria bacterium
GTGCGTTTCAGGAACTGGAGATGTTGCAAATGTTTCAAGAAGCCGGTTTTATTGCCGTTTCATATGACAAGTGGTCAGAAGCACCTTGGCAGGTTGTTGAAGGTATCGAATTCCGTTCAGCGACATTGACAGCGATCAAACGAGAGCAAACAGAGTGTATCGATAAAGGTCATGCCGTTATCTACAGTGGTCCATTTAGTTTTGTGATCGATGATGAAGCTCACGAGTTCCCGCGCGGTGAAAGGATGGCCGTTTGTGAACGCACCTTTAATGTATTAAGTAATGAACCGTATAAAGATGATTTTATTGGTATCGCTCCGTCAACCGAGCGTGAACCAGTAGCCTGGTGTTCACCGGCAGGAACCAGACGACCGGCATCAGAAACCAAAGGGGCAAGTTATACCAATAGTGATAAGTCATCCGGGTCATGTTGCTAACTTAAAGAATATATTTCTCGATAGATAAGTATCGCTTATAGTTCTTTGTAATAACGTTGCACAAAGCGTTGCAGTATTTTATGTGCATAGGGTGTTGGCTTTTTGCACACAGCCTGTATTAATTGCTCCGCCTCATGGGGCTCGAAATAACCGTGGTGTTTATAGATCTCGATACGTAGAGAAAAGCCTTCGGCATCACCTTCGGGATGAAACTGGGTCGCATAAACGTTGTTACCAACACGAAACATCTGTACTGGACAACTTTCGCCGGTCATCAATAGTGTGGCGCCTTGCGGAACACTGTCGCAAGCTTCCTTGTGACCCAGCAACACGTTGATTTGATCGGGGAAGTCGCTTAGCAAGGGATCGGTTTTTCCTGCTTCGGTGATATCAAGTGTTACACAACCAACCGCTTCTCCGTAACGTCGTGAGATAGGCGTGCCCAAATAGGAACCCAGCAGACCGTTGCCAGAACAGGCACCGAAAAAAGGAAAATCATGCTTAACGACCTGTCCCAGAAGTCGATTGAAGTCGGCCTCGATTTTATGCTGGATAGCGGATTTTCTTTCATCGGATTCACTGATATCAAATGGACTGCCACCTACAATAATGGCGCTGTAATTATCTAATGATAGTGTTTCGGGGATACCGTTTTTTTCGATGCGTAGACGTCTTGTCTGTGCCTCAGTGAGTGCTCCATACTTGAGAAAGGCCTGGTATTCATTATCGGAGGTATCGTCTTCCGGGCGCAGTTGCAGGATAAGGACGGTTTTTTTTGAGGTCATATTGTCTAGTCTGGTTTAGGCATAAATTTGAAATTATATTAGGAATCAACCGTACAAAGATGTTTTTTTAAGAGATTTTAAACAATCGCTAGATACTAAACGGAGATGTACTCCTACCATCAGTAATAATAGAAGCTTAGTGTAGATTATTGAATTATATATGAGGCACCGTTTGATGTGTATCAAGTAAAACACTGATACACACGGGGTTTAGAGTAAATAAGAGGCGGGCTTTCGTTTTGTTGTTGCGAATTAATGTGCTATTGCAGACATATTAAGATCTAGGTCTGGTTTGATATGATGAATATGTTGTAAGCTAACTATTCTGAGTTTTATCAATAGGAGAGGTTTGTATGAGTGCGGCATTAATCGATGGTAAGGCTATTTCCGAAGCTGTTAGAAAAGAATGGAAGGAACGGGCTGATAATCTTAAGGCAAAAGGTGTTCTTCCAGGGCTTGCTGTCATCATTGTTGGTGATAACCCAGCGTCGAAACTTTATGTGAATAATAAAATTAAAGCTTGCCATGAAGTGGGTCTGCATTCCGAAGTACATGATTTGCCAGAAGATACGTCAGAGAAAATGTTGCTAAAATTAATCGAAGAATTAAACCAGTCAAAAAAACTGAACGGTATATTGGTGCAACTACCTTTACCAAAACATATTGATGAAAGTAAAGTTCTTGAAGCGATTAAACAAGATAAAGATGTTGATGGTTTTCATTTATACAATGTTGGCGCATTAATGACAGGTAACACAGTGTTTCCACCTTGTACGCCTTTTGGTGTAATGCGTATGTTAAATTATTGCGATATTCCAATAGCTGGACAAAATGCAGTCGTTGTTGGCAGAAGTAATATTGTCGGTAAACCGATGGCAATTTTGTTATTACAAGAAGACGCAACCGTTACAATTTGTACATCAAAGACTAAAGATCTAATACACCATACTAAGCATGCTGACATTCTTGTTGTGGCAACGGGAAGACCTGAAATGATTAAGGCGGAACATGTCAAAGAAGGTGCTGTTGTTATTGATGTCGGTATTAATCGTCTCGATAATGGAAAATTAGTAGGCGATGTTGATTTTGATGATGTAAAAGAAGTAGCAAGTCATATTACGCCTGTACCAGGCGGAGTGGGGCCGATGACGATAACAATGTTAGTTGCTAATACAGTTATGGCTGCAGAAAGAGATAGCGGCAATGTTCCAAGCGATTAATTTTACAAGGATACTATTATTTTCTGAGTAGGGCAGGAAGCGGAGTGGTTTCTCCTTCGATTGACCAGTTGTTTGTTTGAGCAAGTCTATGCATTTCTTTAATTCGATTATTACTTAATGGATGTGTGCTAAAAAATTCCGGCATATATTTACTTATTTTATTTTCTTTTTTTATAAAGGTATTAAAGAGTGAGTCTGCCCCATTCACATGCCCATAATGTTTAGCTAATGCCTTTAATGCTATCTCATCAGCACGTCGTTCCTGTTCACGGCTAAAGCCAAGTATGGTTAATGTGCCAGTATCAGTAACTATCTTGTTTATAAGGTTATCCGTACTAAAGCCTGCCAGCGTAGTGAGGAATAAACCGATAACGACACCACGGCCTAGCGCAATTATTGGATCACGATGTTTAATATGGGCAATCTCATGCGCAATTACCATTGCCAGTGCATTTTCATTTGGCAATAAATCAATGAGGCCGCGATAAACTGAAATATGTCCTCCCAGAGTAGCGAAAGCATTTTCAGTTGAATCGTCGGTATAATTTACTGTAACAATAATGTCTGTTGGTAAGTCAATATAGGGTAATAATTGCGCTGTTAATTTATTCAGATAGTCTTGAATATCAGGATTGCTATTAACAACGCCTTCTATATCGATCTTTTCTACTAGTTGCTGTTCAACAGAAAAAGGAATGTGTAAAGCAAGTCGTTCAACAAACAGTCCGAGCAAGAGTACGCACAAGGCAATACCGCCCAAAATACCGGCGGATAGAATAAAAAAATCCTTTAATGGATGCTCTTTACTGGTATTGATTCCTTCCGGTATTTCAGGATTGGAATAGTCCATAAATAATAAATACGGTCATTCTATCCCTATTTATCCGGGCAAGATGTTATATAGCCACGCAAAAATAGCACCACCAATACCAGCATCAACTATGGCATAGAGTGTGCCGATGATAATACTGCTGACACCTGACATAGCTTCGTATCCCGGATATATTGATGCAACTACAGTCAGGAATACAGCGCCATAATCGGGCCAGACTAAATTTGATATGCTAACAATCAGTATTGCCAGTCCCCATAAAATGCTACAGCTTAAAGCAAATTTTTTAATCGATAATTTCATGAGTTGTCTCCAGGTTTAAGAAATAATTCGTAAAGCCAGATAGGGTGCAATGTTAAACAGGATAATGCTTAATTTATAAAAAGCGATGCCCGCATAATGTATCGAATCAAATCGTTGCGTCTCCAGATAAAACCATTTGCTGTGCATTCGATATACCCAGTCGTGGGCAAATGTCATAAAGAAAACCCACCAACATAGTAATGCGATATTTAAGACAGCACACCAGCCCAAAAACTTAATCAGTAGTTCAATAGACATACTATTTACCCTCCTTAGATGTAGTGTAAAAGTATGTTAACAGAATTCGAAATTTGCAAGCGAGGAATTAAGTTAAATTGTAGATCGTTGCCATTAATTTGATCCTGAAAAACGATGTAATAATGTTATTTAAATATATTTTTCCTATACTTTAAGTATAGGTATGACACCATTAATTATAAATAAAATAAACGGATAAGGAGTGCATAGTGATAAATGAACAGATAGTTGATATTTATACTGAGCATTTCAGGGAAATTTATAAACGCTGTGATGCTGATATGATAAAGCAGCTTCATGATAAAATATCTAAACAGGGACAAGAAATAAGCAGTAATTTCTATGATACATTGACTTCTGTAGGAGAAGCGGCGCAATTTTTTTCGACGGATGAAGTGAAGCAGAAGCATAAGGATAAAATTTACGAGTGGATTCTTGATGTTTTTCGTATCAGGAATGACAAGGAAATTGAAGAATACATATTGCGTCAGTTGGAAGTTGGTCACGTCCATGCCCGGGTTCATGTGCCGTTGCACTTAATGAATCTGGCGAATAGGACTCTTAAAAGGGAAATATCAAAGGCTATTATTGCCGTTAATGCTAAAGGCAATTCGGCGCGCGATATCTATACTGTGATCACCATGTTACTTGATACCGCTTTAGCGGTGATGAGCGAGTCCTATTACGATGATGTGATGGTAGAGCAGCGTGATAAACAGTCGCTTTACTTCAATGTTGTTGGTAAAGATCTGGCAATGCGCTGTGAAAATATTCGTGCGGAACTATATTTGTGGCAGGTCAGTTGTTTTAAGATGCTAGAAGAAAGTGCAGGAGAAATGAAGTTGACGTCAATGATAGCCGAGTCAGAGTTTGGCTTATGGCTATTACATAAAGCACCTGTTTACTTCGAAGCAGAGGACGTCAAAGGCATAATAGGTAGTATTGATCAGATTGGTGTTGATATTAATGCTTTTAATGCCGGGGTAATAACAAAAACAAATGTTATGGCCTCTATAGATAAAAACATTTCAGAAATTTCATGGGCGCTTACTTCATTAAAAGAAAACGCCGTTTCTGCTGACAGTGCTCGTGACCCGCTGACTAAAGTTTTCAATCGTCGTTATCTTGATATCGTTATGTATAAAGAGACTAGTTATTGTATTAGAAGAGATAAGACCTATGTCGTTCTTCTGATCGATATAGATGACTTTAAAGTAGTTAATGATACCTATGGTCATAAAGCAGGAGACCAGATTCTAAGCAATATTGCCTTGGTTATGCGTAATAGTATCAAGGCAGGAGATTTTGTTTTCAGATATGGTGGTGAAGAATTTCTATTATTGTTAACTGACATGGATATAGAAAGATCCAAAAATATTGCAGAAAGATTATTAAAGGAAGTGGAGCAAATGGATGTGATGGATATTTGTAAAGATCGAAAAATCACCATAAGCATTGGTGTTTCCGGTTTTAATGGACATCCCGATTATAATAAAATAATTGAGAAGGCCGATGTAGCATTATATGAAGCAAAACAGCAGGGAAAAAACAGGTATGTGTTAGCGAGTTGACATTAACATGATGTTTAAAATTTTAAAAAATAGATTGTAAAATATCGTCTAATTGTTTATTAAATACTTAAAGCCGTTTTTTAATTGCCGTAGTCCAGAGATCATATTCAGGGTTTGCATAAACATTGAACTCTACTCCAGCGGTATATGATGGTTTCTGTACAACACCATCATCAATCCTTTTTATGTTCCAGACTACATAGCCTTCGTTCGTATATTTTTTTTCAGGCTCATCCTTGAAAGTAGCTTCCAATATTAAAAGACTGCCTGTGGGTATGTCGATATCAAGGTGTAATTGCATTCCTTCATAGGAAGCATCTATTGAGTGGAATTGAAATGTTTGTCCTTCTAAGTCTTTTGCACCAGGAGCAGAGCGAATAGTAACATTTACATCAGTCTTGACTTGTACTCTGGAAAACTTGCGTAATTCATCCATGACGATTTCCTCTAAATTTAAATAGTTTAAATGAAAGTTCTCACTCTATAACTAAAAACAATTATAACATCAATCTAATGTGATGGATGTTGTATTTTTTAAAGTCCATTATTTGATTAGTTCAATATCAATTATGATGTTCGTGCGTTCAGGTTTTATAGAGCCTGTTGTTTAGAGATCGCTGTACCATAAGCTAATACTTCAACCGAACCAATACTATTGCGTCGACCTTTTGATATTGATGATGTTTCCATCTTTACATTAAAGACATAGTTAGCGCCCAATGTGGCGGCTTGTTCTTTCATGCGCAAGATTGCTTCGCGTCTGGCCCGGTCTATCAATGATTCATAGCTACTGACGCGACCGCCTACAATAGATCTCATTCCGGCAACAAATTTTTTAAAAAAGTCTATTGATATTACAACATTGCCACAAACCATTTGTGTGGAACAGGGCGTAAACTCCGGGGGTAAATGTTTTGTTGCAATTGCGGGAATGCGTTTTAGTGATGACTCGCGACGGATTATAGATTTGTAATGTTGGCTTTCAAGGTATTGGCCAAAACCAAAACCTAATGCCAATAAAGTTAAAAACAGTATCAGGTCGAACATATTAATCGAGCTTGACTGCAGTGCCGTAAGTGAATAATTCAGATGCACCCTGTGTAATAGACGATGTTGAAAAACGGATATTCAGGATTGCATTTGCGCCTATAGACTGTGCCTGTTCGGTCATTCTATTGATCGCCTCTTCACGTGATTCATGCAATAACTCGGTATAACCTTTGAGTTCACCACCAAAGATATTTTTTAGGCCAGCCATTAAGTCGCGGCCTGCATGTTTAGCTCTGACGGTACTGCCCTGAACCAAACCCAAATGCTGGGTGATAGATTTTCCCGGTACACTTTCCAGTGTCGTTAGAATCATATATCCCTCCTGTTATATGATAGGTTTACAACAATAGCTTACGACAAAAAAACACAAAGAGTTAGCTAGTTTTTAGGATCTGGCAGTGAACTAACCGTAGTTTCAATCCAGCTTTCGACTTCCGCTGTGATTTGTTTGGCACTTTTGTTAGAAGATTCGATAACAGGACCAATGACAATAGTAATTAAACCTGGTTTTTTAACGATGCTATTTCGTGGCCATAAATAACCCGCATTATGGGCGACTGGAATAATGTTAGCGTTAGATTTTTCGGCTAATAATCCGCCCCCAGGTAAGTATTTACCTTTTTCTCCAGGAGCTACTCGCGTTCCTTCAGGAAATATGATGACCCAAAGGTTTTCTTTTAATCGTTCACAACCTTGTTCGACAATTTGCCGAAAAGACTTAATGGCTGAACCACGATCAATCGCAATAGGTTGCATTGAAGCTAACCCCCAGCCATAAATAGGAATCTTTAGTAATTCACGTTTTAAGACCCACACTTGAGGAACGAAAATAAGTTGTAATGCTAATGTCTCAAAAGCAGATTGGTGATTACACATAACAATACAGGCGTTATCTGGAATATTTTCTTTGCCTTCAACTTTGTAATGAACACCGCAACAGAATTTTAACCACCAAAGATTGAAAACTGTCCAACGAGTGATCAGGTAATAACGCGTTTCAAATTTCAATGGAAAAATAATAACGCCTAACGGTGAAAATATTAAGATACTAATGATCTGCCCAGAATAAAAAAGCAGCGAACGAAGGAATAACATTATTTTTTCACAATAATTTTTTCATCTACAAAAGAAGCGAGGTTGTCGTAAATGGGTATGCCTTCTGGAACCAGACCTTGGTCAATTTCAGATTGCCCTTTACCTGAACGGACGAGAACAGGTTTGCCACCTGCACTTTGTATCGCTTTAATATCTGTCATCTTATCCCCGACGCAATACACTTTATTTAAAGGAATGCGAAGGCGATCTGAAATATCATTATAAAGGCCAGGTTTTGGTTTACGACAATTACAATCATCTTTTGGTAAATGCGGGCAAAAGAATATTGCATCAATAACGCCACCGTATTGAGCGAGGTGTGATTCCATCTTGATGTGAATCATATTGAGTGCTTCAATGGTAAATAATTTTCTACCAATACCCGACTGATTCGTAGCTATAATGACTTGATATCCGCTTTGCGAAAGCTTGGCAATAGCTTGCAGACTACCAGGAATGGCGTGCCATTCATCAGGAGACTTAATGTAATCATCTGAGTCTTCGTTAATTACTCCATCTCGATCAAGTATAATAAGTGGCATATTATTAACTCTGTAGTTTAGAAATATCTGCTGTCAGTAGAAACAAGGCACTCAAATTACTAAGTAATGCTAATCTATTTATTTTAATAGCTTCGTCATCACAATTAACCATAACATTATCAAAGAAGCTATCTACTGTTTCGCGTAAACCCGCTAATTCAGTTAAGGCTGATTTGTAATCACGGTTTTTCATCATCGGTGCAAGTCGTATTTGATATTCGCTTAAAGATTTAGCCAGTGTAAGTTCTGAATCCTCAGATAGCAGTTTATCATTTACTTTTTTAATATCAGAAATATCTGATTTTTTAAGTATATTACTAATACGTTTATTTGCTGCAGCTAAACTTTCAGCTTCTGCTAATTTTCTGAACTCAGTAACGGCAGTAAGCCGATGATGAAAATCAAGCGGTTTGCTTGTATTAATAGCGAGTACTGATTCAAATGAATCAGGACTAACGCCTTCATCTAAATAATAACGGCGTAAACGCTCCAACAGGAATTGATATACATTATCAATACATTTGTTTGCATCAAGTTCCTTTGGATAGTTCGATGCAGCCAGGCTTATTAGTTCTTTTAAATCAATATCCAGTTCACATTCAATAATTATTCGTAGTAGACCAATAGCTGAACGGCGCAAACCAAATGGATCTTTATCTCCTGTAGGTGCTTTGCCAATAGAAAATATACCAACCAGACTATCGATCTTCTCGCTAAGCGCAAGAAGTTGTCCTAACGGCGTTGCCGGTAGTTTGTCTCCAGCAAAACGAGGCTGATAATATTCTTCCAGAGCGATAGCAACTGTTGCGTCTTCTCCATCAGCTTCAGCGTAGTAACGCCCCATAGTTCCTTGCAATGCAGGGAACTCAGAGACCATATCAGTCAGTAAGTCACAAAGAGATAACTCAGCAGCGCGTTTAGCCGTATTAGCATCAACGCTTAAAGAGTTTGCCAAGCTGGTAACTGTTTTTTGTAAACGTTCCGATTTATCGTGAAGTGAGCCTAACTGTTTTTGGTAAACGACTTTTTTTAACGAATCGATATGATTGGCTAAACCGTGTTTTAAATCGCGTTCCCAAAAAAAGGCTGCATCACTGAGTCTGGGTTGTATTACCCGTTCATTACCGCTTTTAATTAATGCAGGATCCTTACTTTCAATATTGGCAACACTGATAAAATAGGGTAATAAATTTCCTTGTTTATCAATCACAGGAAAATATTTTTGATGATCTTGCATTGAAGAAATTAATACTTCTTTCGGTAACTTTAAAAAATCAGAGTTGAATTCACCCGAAAAACTAACTGGCCATTCAACTAACGAAGTAACTTCGTCAAGTAAATCGGAGTCAATGACAGCCTGACCATTATTACTCTTGGCAATTTCTTTAACCTGTGTCTCGATTAAATTTCGACGCACATCATAATCTGCTAATACGTTTGCTTCTTGTTTTAATGTTTCTAGATAGCTTGCAGGATCTTTAATCGTTATAGAATCAGGGTGATGAAAACGATGGCCGTAACTTTCTTTTCCTGAGCTTACACCCATGATTTCACAATCAATAGGAACATTGCCAAATAATATCAGCACCCATTTTATCGGACGTACAAACTCAACATCACTGTCGCCCCAGCGCATACGCTTAGCGATAGGTAATCGGCCTAATGCAGATTCAATAATCTCAGCAATAAGTTCTGTAGTTTCTTTTCCTTTAACCTTGGCGTTGAATGCCAGCCATGAGCCTTTATCGGTCTCTAGTCTTTCCAGTTGGTCGACTTCTATGCCGCAAGATTTAGCAAACCCTTCCGTTGCACGAGTAGCTTTGCCATCCTCATCAAATGCAGCTGATACAGCGGGGCCGCGTCGTTGCTGTTCTTTATCTTCTTGTGTTGTTTCAAGATCATGGATCAATATTGAAAGTCGACGCGGTGTTGCGTACCACAAGCAATCACTAAACTTTAGTTCTTGTTCATTAAGAGATTTGCATACTTCTTCTTTAAACGCTGTTGCCAGTTTTTTTAATGATTTGGGCGGCAGTTCTTCAGTCCCAATCTCGATCAATAAATTTTGTGTCTTACTCATTAGATTCGTTCTATTGTTTTAATAATGGAAAGCCGAGTTTTTCACGACTTTCAAAAAAAGCTTGTGCGATTGCGCGAGAAAGAGTTCTAACTCGCAGAATATAACGTTGTCGTTCAGTAACAGAAATAGCACTACGTGCATCTAGCAAATTAAAAGTATGTGATGCTTTCATCGTCATCTCATAAGCAGGTATTGGTAATCCTGCTTCGATTAATTTATTTGATTCTTGTTCACAGGTATCAAACCAGCTAAATAACGAATCTGTGTCGGCCAATTCAAAATTGTAACGCGACATTTCGACTTCGTTTTGATGATAAATATCGCCATACGTTACAGTATGCTCACCATTCTGAGTCCAGACTAAATCAAAAATATTACTGCAATTTTGTAAACACATGGCAATTCGTTCCAGTCCATATGTCATTTCGCCAGTAACCGGTTTGCAATCCAGGCCGCCGACTTGCTGAAAGTAAGTAAATTGACTAATTTCCATACCGTCTAGCCAGACTTCCCAGCCCAAACCCCAGGCACCCAAAGTGGGTGATTCCCAATTATCCTCAACAAAACGAATATCGTGTGTTTCAGTATCTACCCCAATTGCTTTGAGCGAGTCGAGATAAAGCTGCTGAATATTGTCTGGCGAAGGCTTTAATAACACCTGAAATTGGTAATAATGCTGAAGCCGGTTTGGATTTTCACCATAACGTCCGTCAGTTGGTCGACGACAAGGCTGTACGTATGCCGCACGCCAGGGTTCTGGCCCGATTGAGCGCAAAAATGTAGCGGGGTGAAAGGTTCCTGCCCCCATTTCCATGTCATAGGGCTGAGCGATAGTACATCCATGACCTGACCAATATTGCTGCAATTCAAATATCAGCTGCTGAAAGCTCATTTGTGAACCGGAAACTTCTTTTTGTTTATTATCTTGTGACATCTAGTTAAACCATTTTAAGAGGGCGGAAGTATACCGTGTGTGACATACGATGTGTATGGAGTGAATTCCTTAAATACAGTCCTCAAGGAATATTATCAAATTCCGATAAAGCTTGTATCTGAATAAGAAATGATAAGGAAGAATTTTGAGACAAATATCAATTACAGTTCCCGAAACTGCACATTGGCATGCCTTGATAGGTAAAGCTGAACATCTTTCACATCATTTATTGCCGCAAGGGATTGAAGATTATTTGATCCGACTATTTATGCGTATAGAGCAGGAAGACAACGGAAATTTCCGAAAAATTCCAGATATTCAAAGTGTTGCGACCAAAGAAAATAAATTACAACGTCTTGGAGACCAATGTTTGATGTTGTGCGGATTCTATCCTGAAGCGAGCGAGGAATATGGTGTAGCGAAGGATGAATTTATCTCTATGGGTATGGAGTCTTATAAAAAACTAGCCTCACTCGAATATGGTGAAAATGAAATGATATTTGTCTATCTGGCAGAAAATTTTGTACAGGTATCGGAGCTTCTTTGTTACATCAGTCATATTTCCGATAAATCGGTAACAAAACAATTTCATAAAACACCTAAGGACAATAACTCTTTTCAGGGGTCACTTAAAAAAATAGAAAATATTTCATTCAGTAGTCCGATTTCATATCGTGTTCTGAATTAGAAAGCCGTGATATTTAATTTGAAGTCTGTTCTAAATAATCAAGATATTAAAAAATTAGTTTTGAGTGTTTATTAATTAATATAGAAAGTGTAAATATGCATTTATCAAATCTGAAATGGAAATTGATGAAAAGCTTTGTAATGCAACTGGGTATTTTCAAGTTGCCATTAAGTTTTTTCTGCCTGTTAATAATATCAGCTTGTTTTTCACCTCACGAAGCAGCAGAGGAAGTATCTACAGTTTTTGATGAAACGATAGAATATGTTGATAATTCATACGACTCTATACTTCCCCTGCCACAGAGTTTAGATCTTGACACTAAACGTGTTGCCTTAGGTAAAGTCTTATTTCATGACAGGCGTTTGTCAAAAGACAACAGCATTTCCTGTGCGTCTTGTCATAGTCTCGAAAAAGGCGGAACCGATAATCTTGCACGTTCTGTAGGTCTAAATGGTGCAATTGGTAATATTAATGCTCCCACGGTATTAAATAGTGGCTTTAATTTTGTCCAGTTTTGGGATGGTAGGGCGGCAACATTGGAAGAACAAGCTGCAGGCCCGATTCACAATACGGCGGAGATGGGAAGTAATTGGCAGGAAATCATAAATAAGTTATCCAACGATAGACAATTCACCAGGAAATTCAAAAAGGCCTATAAGGACGGATTGACCAGTGAAAATATACAAGACGCCATTGCTAGTTACGAACGTGCGTTGATCACACCAAATTCTCCTTTCGATAAATTCTTGCTCGGTGATGAGTCCGCCATAAAAGATGAGGCAATAGAAGGATATTACCTGTTTCAAGACTATGGTTGTGATTCATG
>JAJFKK010000009.1 GCA_021773245.1 Gammaproteobacteria bacterium
TAAAAACCAAGGATACTGTTCATCCTTACTATCAGCAGGATTGCCGTCAATCGCATGAATGTTCGATTGTGTAATGTCCATCGTTGCTTGTTGCATATCAATCACCTTCTTTTATAGCTTGTTGCCCATTGGCAATATGAAACTAATATATACCTAGTAGCGACAAGACATCAAGTATAATTTGATATAAAACAATAGTTTATAGGATATAATTAATGTTAAAAATTATATATATTAATATAAAGATACTTTATCCTATTGTTTTTATTAAATTTATTAATGCTTTATGAGATAAAACACAAAAAATTCTACCAGAGAATAATCCAACGATATATGGAAATAAACGTTGATGAAAAATAAGAAAAAATAGAAAAATAACTAAATTAGTTGCATCAAAAACAAATGTTATCATTACCGCTACTGAACCAAAGCAGTCATAAAGGTTAATAAATAATTGTTACGATGATGAAACCTATGCTGTCGTTATAAGTAGCTTTTTAAGATTTTTTTAACTTGATTTCGACCAGCTTTCTTTGCTGTATACATAGCCGAATCAGCTGCTTCCAATAAATCTTGATCGGTTTGAGCATGTTTCGTTTAACATGTAGGTTTACTCGTTAGCACCATTTATGCCACTTGGAACCAGGCGCTAGCTATCAAGAAATTCTATAAATATCAATGTAACATCTACCTAATTCTTAAGATATTGTAATTTTCACTTTTTTCCCATACGCAGAACATTCAAAAGACAGTTTTTAATTTGGCGGAGAGAGAGGGATTCGAACCCTCGATACGCGGTTAGCGTATACACACTTTCCAGGCGTGCGCCTTCAGCCACTCGGCCACCTCTCCGTTACTCACCTATCAGGCGGATGCGCAGGTTAATGAATAAATGTTACTGATGCAACGAATTGCTGGATTTAAAGCCTTTGTGACTGATTTTTTGATTTGGCTTTTTGTAGATGTGTTATTAAATTGATTTCGCCACGACTAAGATCACACGTGGATAGCATTTCATCTTCTGATGCACCGCGATTGAATAGTGCAATAGCCTGTTTATAGCCACCATTACCTGGTTCAGCTATTTCAAGTTTATCCTGACGTTCAGTCATATTTTGAAATTGATATTGATGAGAATGTAATTTTTCTGAAATACCACGACTGCAGGAAAGCAAAGCACTTAGCTCTTCATTTAATTGATTTATCTTTTTATGTTGAACATGTGTTTGCTGACGCAAACGCATTGTTGAAACAATGAGTATTGTAACCACACCACATAAAAATAGAGGCAACAAATTATATAGCAGTTCTATGTTTGTAAAATTCATCTCATTACCTTTTTAATATTAATACAAAGTAACAGTCGGTATATCGTCCTTGGTATACCCTATGACAGAGACACATCATATTCTATTACTATAGCTACTCTTCCTGAGTAAAACTTTTTGCCATTCATATATATTCGTTTACGTGAATTGAATCGCCACCTTCTTCCTTCTGCGGCAATTCTTTGCCCTTCTTTTTTTTATCTTGTTCCTTTTTAGCCGGATCTTTATTCACCGCTCTTACAGGAATAGTTTGTATCCGTGGTTTTATTGCACTCGGCTCAGACATTAATCTACATGGGTACTAAAACCCACTCACTGCATCTAATTCACTTTCGGTCAACATCTTGTCAACATCGATCAGAATTAATATATCATCATCACGACTATGTACACCTTGTATGTATTTAGAACTTTCGTTGTCATCACCAAGGTTTGGTGTTTTTTCAATCTGGGATTCGCTTAAGTTTACGACTTCCGCAACACTATCAACCAGCATACCGATTACTTGACTATCAACTTCGGTAATAATAATCCGAGTCGAATCATCAGCTTCTCTCTGAAAAAGTCCAAATCGATTTCGAGTATCGATAACGGTAACAACATTACCGCGTAGATTAATAATACCCATTACATAACTAGGCGCTCCGGGAACAGGTGCAATTTCAGGTAAACGTAATACTTCTTGAACTTGCATTACATTGATACCGTAAATCTCTTCATCCAATTTAAATGTAACCCATTGAATGACTTCATCACTTACATTACTACTCTGGCTACTCATCGTTGCGCTCATACCATTTACCTCTATAACGTATGGTTATTTACTGTCAAAAATCTGTCTAAATTAATACTTGTCCTAATACTTGCATTAGCCATGCCAATGTTGACTAATTATGCTCTTGAACCATAAGCATAATTAGCTTATTTTTCAGTATGTTAGATTAGAAATGCACTATTCAAGCCAGATGCGGTAGGATTAGGTATTGAGAGGAAGGTAATATGGCAACAAGTAAAAACTCACATACAGATAAGATAAATAAATGCTGCTCAAAATTTAAAGATGCCTTTGCACGAATTTATCGACCCGGCATCCCACTTCAAAACTCAATTCAATATCTCACTGATTGGGTAGGCGATAAAAATAGTTTACTTGGGGCAGCAGCACTTTCTTTATTAGTTACGATTTTTGCTTTTTCTTTATTCGCTTTTATCTTCGCCTGTATCTTTTCTGTTATCTCAACCGCAATAATATTCATCGGCGCAAAATTAATCTTTTACAAACCAATAGAATATTCTATTGACCTTGAAGGTGAAAATACGATTTTATCTTTTGTAAAAGACATTCACATTAATGGTGAAAGTGAAGTTGTTGTTCATTCTCAACCAGGCTATGGGAAAAACAAAAATACTTATGTTGTTATAGAAGTATCAAACTCAGTATCTATTCTTGATTGCCGAAATATCACCTCTGTAACAGACAAAAGTTATCGAGACATTGAAATAAAATTCTTTCACCCTGCTGAATCTGAATACGTAATAAGTGCTTCTTCGAATGAAGGCGAGGTTATTTTTGAAGTTTTAGAACAAACTGCTGAAGTTTGTCGTGTAAAATTTTCTGCTCCTATTCGCAATAAAATAAGGTTGGACTTCAAACCAAAATAAGATATTTCTAATACTTGTTATTTAGGGATTGAACGAAAGGCATCGCTGCTACTTGTTTTTGAATATTGTTTATATTCACTAAAGGACAAAGGTAGTCAGGAACAATACCAGAAAACGTTGGGTTATTAAAACTGGCTTTATTCCAACGTACGTTCTCAGCTTCGAGCATTACCATTTCACCAATATCATCACACGCTAAAGCATAATGACCTTCTTCCATGACAATTACATGCTCAATATGATGTTTATCAACCTTCGTTAACTGATGATTAACTTCTGACGAACTCTCTGATATTAAGTTAAACAAATCGATAACGGCAACGGAACGTTTCCTTAAAGTTACGACGCCACGAAAAGCTTTCACTTCTAATGGCAAGCGAATTATTTTTTTATTAACTCGTTCAATATAAGAAACCGACATAGCCGGGATCATCAAACTCATGCCCGCAGACTTAACTAACAAACATTCAAATGGTTTTCTTCCCCATGAAGGAATAGAAGATTTTTCTGTTACTGTTACTTTTTCTTCTTTCCTTAATGCTGGCTCTTCAATTTCAGAAACAATAAGATCATTTAAGATTATTGACTCAAGCTTTTCTTCTGTTTCCGTTTTAATAACTTGTTCATCTGTATTTAAAAGCCCCTCTATGTATAGGCTTAGATCTAAACTGGTTTCATACTGTGTTTTATCTAGATACATATAATTATGCTGACTGTGGAAACTCTGGTGTCACTTCTACTGAATCTATCATTAAAAAATTAAGTAAGGTTTGATATGCTTTTACACCGCGTGAATCTGGATATAAATATGAAGCTGGTTTTTTCATGCCACTAGCTTCACGAAATTTGGTGTCTACTGGAATATAACCTTGCCATAAACGATGATGATGTACTTTTTGTAAGTTAGAAAGACTGTCTAATGAAGCACGGGTACGACGATCAAACATTGTTGGAACGACAACGTATTCTAAATTTTGTTTACCTGTCATAGAAATCATTTTTAAGGTATTCAATATACGCTCAAGACCTTTAATAGCTAAAAATTCTGTTTGTACTGGAATAATTAATTTTTGACATGCTGCTAAAGCATTAATCATTGAAATACCTAACGTCGGTGGACAATCGATCAATACATAATCGTAATGATTGCTGTATGGCTGAACCGCATCTTTAATAATCAAACCCATACCTTTCGTCATACCTGCTTGTCGATCCAATGAAACTAATGACGCCGACGCCGGTAATAAGTCTATATTATCAATTCCAGTACGACATAGAATTGAAGCTAGCGGTGTTCTTTTAGCACTTATCTTCTTTTGAAATAAAGAATAAACACTTTCTTCGATTGTATCCGGGTTATACCCAAAGTAACTGGTTAAGGAACCATGTGGATCCATATCTATTAATAATACTTTATAACCTTTTTGTGCCAGCAAGCCTGCAACCGTTACTGCTGTCGTCGTTTTGCCCACACCACCTTTTTGATTTGCTATTGTCCAGATATTCATATTTATAATATTAGTTAGTTTCGATTGATTCTCTTTCATCAGGTTCTGTCGGAATAATAATCATGACGCGTCTGTTTTGTTGTCGACCTTCCTTAGTTGAGTTATCTGCAATAGGTTTAAATTCAGCATAACCTGTCGCAGACATACGTTCAGGATCCATTCCTTTACGCATTAATAAATGAACTACGCTAGCTGCTCTGGCGGCTGACAGTTCCCAGTTAGAAGGAAAGACTGTCGTTTTTATAGGTTGGTCATCAGTAAACCCTTCAACCTGAATTGGATTATTAAATGTAGAAAATATCGTTGCTAAATTTGACAACACAGGGATAACTTCAGATTTTAATCTAGCAGCACCACTCGGAAATAACATTTCACTTTTAATTTCTACTTCAATTTTATTGTTAGTATTTTTAACGCTAATAAGGTCATCATCTATAAAAGGAATAAGTTCGTAACGGATATCATCAGCGATTTCTCCTATACTTTTTTTAACACGATCCATTTCTTTAGCTGGTTCTATAATTTCATCGGTTTGTGACTCTTCTGCTGATATTTCGACTTCGTTACTATCTTCAACTTCATCTAGCTGATTCTCTCCTTCAGTTTGTCCATAAGGTATATTTTGTTCAATGGGCAATTGAATCGGTGTCGGCACGAGTGATGCGGCACCTTGCGTGTTGTCGAAAACATGGGCTAAGGAATCTGATAAAACACGATACTTTCCTTCGCTAACTGAAGAGATTGAATACATAACAACAAAGAAAGCGAACATTAAAGTAATGAAATCAGCATAAGAAATAAGCCAACGATCATGATTAGCTTCTTCATCATGATTTCGTCGCTCACGGCGCATCGGACACAACGCCCCTAGTTGATAAAGCCGTATAAACGAGATTGTATAATGCGGGGATTATCACCTTCGGCAATACTAACAATGCCTTCAATAAGCATCTCTTTAAATTGACTTTCTTCTTGTATAACACTTTTAATTTTGTTTCCCACTGGAATAAATAGGAGGTTTGCCATGGCAACACCATATACAGTAGCTACAAATGCAACTGCTATGCCACTTCCTAACTTGCTCGGATCAGATAGATTACCCATAACATGAATTAAACCGAGAACCGCGCCAATAATACCGATAGTAGGCGCATAAGCGCCCATAGCTTCAAATACTTTTGCGGCTTGTAAATCAAATCGTTCTTTACTAAACAGATCAATTTCCATATTGCCCCTGATTGTTTCCGGTTCATTGCCGTCAACTAACATTTGTATGCCTCTTCGAATAAAAGGATCAGGTTCATCACCCATCAGGTTTTCCAATCCTAATAATCCATTTCGACGTGCCACATCACTCCAATGAACAATACGTTCGATTGATTCATCAAGTGGTAAGCGAGGCGGTTTGAATACCCATACGAATAGTTTCATTGCATGTAGAAATACTGAGAGAGGTGATTGCAACATAATTGCACCAAGCGAACCGCCAAGCACAATTATTAGTGCAGGACCATTTATGAGTGTGGCAACATGTCCACCATCAAGGTATTGGCCTAGTAGTATTGCTCCAACACCAACAATGATGCCGATAATACTTAAAATATCCATTAGTCATTATTAATGTCGTGCAAGAGAGGTTCCTATCTCATCTACTGACATTACCTTGTCTACCAGATTTTCCTTAACCACTGCCAAAGGCATACCATAAACGACACATGAAGCTTCATCTTGTGCCCATACGGTTGCTCCTTTTTCTCTTAACAATCTGGCACCAATACAACCATCACTCCCCATACCGGTCATAACAATGGCTAACACTCTGCCACGATAAGCTTCAGCAATGGAATTGAAGGTAATATCAACACTGGGTTTGTAAGTCGATGTGGTTGGTTCGTCTTCAATGCTTATTGTATTACCTCGACCATTCTTTTTAAGACACATTTGTCTTCCACCAGGTGCAATATAAGCTGTGCCTGGTTTTAGCAAATCTCCGTCTTCAGCTTCTTTTACACTAATAGCACAGACTTTATCTAAACGTTCCGCAAAAGGTCCGGTAAAACTTCCTGGCATATGTTGAATCAATAAAATAGGAAGTGAATAATTAGCCGGTAACGTTTTTAAAACTTTTTCAACTGCAACTGGCCCTCCTGTCGAGGCACCGATAACCGCTAATTGATAACCTTTTGAACTAGTAGCTGATATTGTTCTTAATGCTGAGGGTATTTTTATAACCGATTGACTCGTTGTAGTTTTGTTTTTTGCTAATGAGTTAACTCGTTCACATAAGGTTTTAATTGCTTCTGATTTTTCGCTAGCTATATCTTCAAATTTCTTTGGTAAGAAATCAGATGCGCCTGCGTCTAACGCTTCGAATGTTGATTTTGCACCATCATAAGTTAAAGAAGAAAACATCAAGATAGGCGTTGATTTAGTTTCTCTGATTTTTTTTACTGCGCTGATTCCATCAAGTCGTGGCATTTCAATATCCATCGTAATCACGTCTGGATTTAGTTGATTCGTTTTTTCTACAGCATCCAGCCCATCAACAGCCTGACCAATAACTTCAATATTTGGATCAGCAGAAAGAAATTCAGAAATGCGTCGACGAAAAAAACTTGAGTCATCAACAATAAGAACTTTGATCATAGTAATTTTCCTTTACCCTTAATAAATCCTATAAGGCTTAATATCCATTTTATTATATTTTTAAAAACCACTTACACCTGACTGGATAAGACTTGGTAAATCAATAATAAGAGCAATATTTCCATTACCCGTAATAGTTGCTCCTGCCAATCCTCTTGTGCCTTGTAACATTGCACCTAAAGGTTTGATAACGACTTCTTCACGTCCAACCAGTTTATCAACTAACAGGCCAACATGATTTGTGCCTATAGCCACAATGACAACATGTGCGGTTCTACCTTCATAATTTCCTGTTTCATTCGTTAAACAATTACTCAAATAAACCAAAGGGACAGGCTTTCCTCGTACAATAATGACTCTGTTGCCATTAACCTCATTAACATTCTTCATATCTAATTCAAGAATTTCACTGACATTAACTAAAGGCAATGCAAACGTTTGTTCTTTTTCACCAAGCTTCACCATTAATGTAGGCATAATTGCCAATGTTAATGGCACCTTGATCAACATCGTCGTTCCTTTGCCCGGTACTGAATCAATTTCAATCATACCGTTTAATTGATTAATCCGTGTTTTAACAACATCCATTCCAACACCGCGACCAGAGATATCTGAAATTTCTTTTTTAATTGAGAAGCCTGGTAAAAAGATTAAGTTATAAATTTCCTTATCATTCAATCTTGAAATCGAATCTTCATCCATTAATCCTTTTTCAATGACATTCTTACTAAGTCCGCGAGCATCAATGCCAGCGCCATCATCAGCAATGGTTAATAAAATATGTTCACCTTCCTGCTTTGCCGCTAACGTTACTGTTCCTTGCCTTGGTTTACCGGCGGCTTCACGCACATCGGGCATTTCTACACCATGATCAACTGAATTGCGTACTAAATGGACGAGTGGATCAGCTAATGCTTCTACCAGATTTTTATCTAGATCGGTATCTTCACCAATCATTTCTAAAACAACATCTTTCTCTAAACTACGCGCTAAATCTCTAACAACTCTTGGAAAACGTCCAAAGACTTTCTTGATTGGCTGCATTCTTGTTTTCATCACTGATGATTGTAAATCAGCAGTAACAACATCAAGGTTACTGACTGTTTTACTCATGTCATCATGACCAATTTCTGCTTCAAGCGTCACTAAACGATTACGAACAAGCACAAGTTCGCCAACCATGTTCATTATTTTATCAAGCGTACTCGTTTCAACACGAACCGTTGTTTCTGCCTTAGGAGCTGGTTTAGCTGCTGCAGCTGGTTCTGGTTTTTGTTCTGGTTGAGGAGCCGATTTTACTACGGCAGGTTCTTTGACTGCGTCTACTTTTTCTTCTGTCAAAGATGCATCATTAACGTCTGAAACACTTACCGTTTCCTTAAAAGCGCCTTGTTTATTAGCTTGTAAATCATCAAGTAAAGATTCAAATTCATCATCTGTGATCTCGTCCGAACTCGGAGCAGGTGCCGAGACTGTTTTTGGTTGAGGTTCATTAACAGCTTTATGATTACTATCAGTAGTTGATTCAGGAAGACCACCATGTGCTCCCTTACCATGCAATTGATCTAATAAGTCTTCAAATTCATCATCCGTAATTTCATCAATTGCACTTCCTGATGCCGCTGTTGTTTCATTACTATTAACAATGGCTTCTTCTTTTATCGTTTCTGTTTCTGTTGATACTGCTTCTACTTTCACCTCAATATCGCTGTTTTCAACAGGTGCATCTTCTGATTCAGGAATTGAAAACAGTTTTAATCTTTCTATTAATTCATTTTCTGCAGGAGTAGGATCTTGTCCTTCATTAATCTCCTGAAACATGGTGTTAACAACATCGAGTACGGCAAGCATGACATCCATTAACTCAGCACTAACTGAACGTTGTCCTTGACGTAGTAAATCAAAAACATTTTCAGCAGTGTGACAAACATCAATGAGAGGGTTTATGGCAAGGAAACCTGCGCCACCTTTTATTGTATGGAAACTTCTAAAGACAGCATTTAGTAATTCATTGTCTTCAGGTCTTGATTCCAATTCAACAAGTTGTTCATTTAATAACTCAAGAATCTCTCCTGCTTCGAGAAGAAAATCTTGCATTATTTCATCATTTAAATCTATCGCCATTTGTATAGTCCTAATAATTCCATGCTAATACAATCATCAGATCGTTTTAAAATCCAAGACTCGATAACAGATCATCAACTTCATCCTGTCCTGACATGACATCAGGATTATCTTCCTGATTCACTTGTGGACCTTCAGCAGTAATGTTCTTTTTGTTATCCTCATTACTGCTTTTGCTTGATGAACCGGTGTTTCTAATTACGGTAACAAGACCATCTTGCATCTCTTGAACTAATTCGATCACTTGCCGAATTATTTGTCCTGTTATGTCTTGGAAATCCTGAGCCATCATTACATCAGAAAGCCCTTGATTTAATTGCTTTGCATCCGTTTCTACAGATTCAAGAAAGGTTTCTATACGCTTACTCATTTGTCTAAATTCTTCTGCATTCATTTCTCGACGAGTAAACTTAGCCCAGTCTTGCCGCATATTACTGCCGTTTTCTTCTAATTCATGTGCAATTGGCAATGCTTCTTCAACTGCATTTAAAGTACGATGTGCTGACTCTTCTGTTTTTTCAATAACGTAATTTAACCTTTCTTTTGCATTAGGTATGCGATTTTCAGCAAGATCCGGGAAGCGATCATCCATACCAAAAATAGCAAGTGAATCGTGTAACTGTCGTGTTAGCTTACCAACCTCTTGAAATAAGGCTGACTCTTGCTGACTAGCAAGATCATTAATCAATTGTTCAACTGCTGCCGTATTACCTTGCTCAAGGTTAGTTACCAATGACTGCGCTAATGAAAGCCGTATATCAGTCGGTTCTTGTATTTCTGCTACTGCTGCTTCAGTACTCATTTATACATGCTCCCTTCTTATGCGGCTTCAATGCGTTCAAATATTTTATCTATTTTTTCTTTTAACGTTGCTGCGGTAAAAGGTTTAACAACATAACCGTTGACACCTGCTTGTGCTGCTTCAATGATTTGTTCTTTCTTTGATTCAGCAGTAACCATTAAAACAGGTAATGAAGAAAGTTCAGGATCAGCACGAACGGCTTTTAATAAATCAATTCCTTGCATACCAGGCATATTCCAATCTGTTACTAGAAAATCAAATTTTCCAGTCTTTAACATCGGTAGTGCAGTAATGCCATCATCGGCTTCACTGGTATTAGTAAATCCCAAATCACGTAAAAGATTTTTTACGATGCGTCGCATCGTAGAAAAATCATCTACTATCAATATTTTCATATCTTTATCCACGTCAAGCCTCCGTTATAAAGCTCCATTTTTCAATCTATTTTCAATATATACAAAATCACTTTATTTAATTTTCTTCAATAAATAATCGTTGTATTTTTGCTTTTAATCGAATCAAAGCTTGAGAATGAATTTGACAAACTCGTGATTCACTAACACCTAAAACTTCTCCTGTTTCTCTCAAATTCAATTCTTCATCATAATAAAGTGACATCACTAATCGTTCTCTCTCTGGCAAGCCAGATATCACTTTTGCTATCGTTTCTTTCAAATTGTCCTCTTGCAACTTTTCCAATGGTCCGGTTATCTTGGCACTAAAACCATCTACTACCGTTGCATCTCTAGTTGGAATATCTTCAAAGCTGACTATTTGATGACTACTCGCATCCTGTAACACGAGATGATATTCATCCAAAGACATATCCAATCTTTCTGCTACTTCACTATCACGTGCATCCCTGCCCTGTTCCGTTTCAATTTGTCGCATTGCCTGAGAAATCTCCCTGACTTTTCTATGCAATGACCTTGGAGTCCAATCACCTTTTCTTATTTCATCAAGCATCGAACCTCTAATGCGTATGCCAGCATATGTTTCAAAACTGGCTCCTTGCGTCGCATCGTAGTTTCTCGCTGCCTCTAATAATCCAATCATCCCTGATTGTATTAAATCTTCTACCTGTACACATGAAGGCAATCTACTTATCAAATGGTAAGCAATACGCTTAACCAATGAAGCATGCACTTCAACTAATTCATCCTGTGTCGTTGCACTAACGCCAGCAGTATCCGTATAAGCTGCAAGTTCATGGTTCATGACATCGCCCTCGATGGCAGAGAATCCTGAATTCCGATCATTTTTTCTGCAAAAAACATCAATCGACCTGCCGCTCTTGCGCTTCTAATTGGGTTATCGACATCTGCAGCTAATTTCTTGAATGATTTTATTGCCTTTGAATTAGGATATGATGAGTAAAAGGGTCGGCGCTGGCGTACAGCGCGTAAAATATTCTCATCTTGAGGAATAATCACCATCAGATTGAGAACGACATCGATATATTGTTCGCTAACAGCCCGTATTCTTTCGAATAACTCACAACCCTCAGCTTCAGTTTTTACTTTATTAATCACAATCTGAAAGCGATGGATTTTATGATCACGGTGTAACGTCTTAATTAGTGCATATGCATCTGCTATTGATGCCGGGTCGTTACAAACAACAACCAGTATTTCTTGTGCAGCACTACAAAATCGAACCACACTTTCCGAAATGCCCGCAGAGGTATCAACTATTAATATATCGGTACTTTCTTCCAGTTCATCAAAGGCATGAATCAATCCGGCATTTTGAGCCGGTGACAACTGATTCATCATTTTGAGTCCTGATGAAGCGGGAATGATGCGAATATTATTCGGACCTTCAATCAGAATATCTTTTAATTCGCATTCTCCCTCAATAACATGAGAAAGATTTCGTAATGGTTTTAAATTTAGCAATACATCAATATTTGCCAAACCAAGATCAGCATCCATTAATGTCACTGTTTTATCTCTATCTGCTAGAGCAAGTGCTAAATTAATTGAAATATTCGTTTTGCCGACGCCACCTTTACCACTAGCAACCGCAAGTACTTTTGTCACATGTTTATTATTTAAAGACATACTTTATTCCGCTTAATGTTTGAAGCCATTTTCAAATTCATAGTGTCCGACTGATTGTTCCATATGTTCTTCATCAAATTTAATTTGATTTTGATTCGCTCGACTAACCACTCTTGAAACAAGTTCATAAGGTTTCATTTTATGCATGTCATCAGGCACTCTTTGTCCATCACAAATGGAAGCTATCGGTAATGATTTTTCAATTGCGACTGATAATAGCCCGCCTAAAGAAGTCGCCTCATCGAGTTTTGTAGGAATACAAAAATCCGGGTTAAATGCCTGGTAAGTATCAATGAGTCGAGACAAACCATTGTAATGTTCTGTTGCAGGTAAAATTAGACAATTCATAGTCTTTTCTTTTGTTGATTTTAAAAGACCAAATTGTTCTTGATGTTTTTTATCTTTAAGACTCAATCCAGCGGTATCAACTAAAATTAATTTTTCATTAGCCGCTCCATCAAACAAACCCAGATATTCTTCTTTATTGTTTATGGTACGTATAGGAATCCCAAGAATTCTTGCATAACTTCTCAATTGTTCGCGTGCACCAACACGATAAATATCTGTCGTTGCTAGCATTATATTTTGAGTACCATACTCAAGTGCATAACGTGTCGCCATTTTGGCAATCGTCGTTGTTTTTCCCGATCCAGAAGGACCAAAAAACAAGACCTTTTTACCGGCTGTCAAAATATTGTCATGGAACTGCGGCACCTTATAGGTGAGTAAAGCCAACAAGGTTCGCCAAGCTTGATCAAACTTATAATCTTCAGGTATTTCTTCTACTAACTGACGTGCAAGTTTTGGCGTCAACTCAAGGTTGATCAATTGCCGGAGTAAATTTGCCCATAAAGGATGTTGTCTGCCGATCGCGCCCCAAGCCAAGCCCGACATTTGTTGTTCTAACATTGAGCGAAGCGACTTTAATTCATCACGCATTTGATCCATGGTTGATTCTCGTGTCCATAGATCTGAAACAGAGTCATGTGCAGTTCGGGTTTCTACTTTAATAGGTTCTACTTGTTCTAGTTGTTCTGAGTTGTCTTCTTGTTCTGTTAATGTTCTCGATTGCGTGCTCTTGTTATAGACCTCTTCGTCATAATCTTCAGCAGCAATTAATTCAACACCACCCAATACTTTCCGGTTAGAAAGTATAACGACATCCGATCCATGTTCGTCACGTGCCATTTCCAAGGCTTGGCGCATATCTGAAGCAAAGTATTTTTTTATTTTCATAATCGTTGTCTTACCTAAATCTATTTAACCAATTTCTACACTGCACCAACTGAGCTTACTATCCTGATATCTCGACTTTCTGGCACTTCACTAAAAGCCAAAATATGTAACCTCGGTATACTGAATCTAATCATTCTTACTAATAGTTCTCTCAAGTTATCTGCCACCAACAATACTGCTGGTTGTCCGGCTAATTCCTGTTTTTCACAAGCCTCTCGCAATGAGCTAATTAACCTTTGTGCTAATCCCGGTTCAATTGCACCAGTTCCTTCTGTCATCGCTTGTAGTGTCTGCTGCAATAACTGTTCCAGTGCCATATCCAAAGTAATAACGGGTAACTCATCATCACCGCCACTAATACGCTCTATTATCAATCGACCAAGTGCTACGCGTACTAATGCTGTTAAGGCATCAGTTGATTGCGTCGTTCGGGAGTGCTCAATAATAGTTTCAATAATCGTACGAATATCCCGAATCGGAATATTTTCACGTAAGAGATTTTGCATGACCTTAAGGACAATACTGACAGGGATAATATTTGGGATAATTTCATTAATCACATTAGGTGAGTGTTCGCTATAGCGATCAATCAATGATTGCACTTCCTTATAACCCAATAACTCGTGTGCATATTCCTGTAAAACTTGACTCATATGCGTAGCAACAACCGTACTGGGATCGACAACGGTATAACCATAGGTTTGTGCCTGATCGCGCTGAGTTGGGTCAATCCAGACAGCTTCAAGCCCAAATACGGGATCAGTTGCCGCATTACCCGGTAATTCGCCAAAAACCTGACCCGGATTTATGGCTAATTCAGAATCTACCTGTACAGATGATTTCGCTACTGTGGCATCCTTAATAACAATCCGATAACTATTCGGTTCCAAATCTAAATTGTCACGAATATGCACAGCGGGTAACAAGAAACCTAATTCTTGTGTCAGTTTTTTTCTGACTCCTTTCACTCTGGATAAAAGTTGCCCACCTTGCTTACGATCAACCATTGGTATTAATCGATAACCAACTTCAAGTCCTATTTGATCAATACTTTCGACATCATCCCAACCCAGTTCTCGCTCTTCCTCAGAAGGTAAGACAACGGCTTCAGGTTCTACTTCTTCTTGTTCTGCTACTACTCTCTGTTTATTTTCGCTCATCCAGTAAGCTAGACCTCCAGCAAGACCAGCAAACAAAAGAAAAGCAACATTTGGCATGCCAGGGATTATGCCTATCAATCCAAGTACACCTGAGGTGATATATAATGTTTTAGGACTTTGAAACAATTGGAAGATAATTTGTTCTCCCATATCTGATGCTGAAGAAACGCGTGTCACGATAATGGCAGCAGCAGTAGATAAGAATAAAGAAGGAATCTGGGCAACCAACCCATCACCGATAGTCAGTAATGTATAAATACGGGCAGCATCTGCCATTGCCAGATCATGCTGGACAATGCCAATAGCTAATCCGCCGAGAATATTAATAAACAATATTAAAATGCCAGCAATCGCATCGCCGCGTACAAATTTACTAGCACCATCCATCGCTCCATAAAAATCAGCTTCCTGTGCGACTTCAGATCGTCTTAATTTTGCTTCCTCTTGATTGATTAAACCGGCATTCAAATCAGCGTCGATTGCCATTTGTTTACCTGGCATTGCATCAAGTGTAAATCGTGCGGTCACTTCCGATATACGCCCTGCACCTTTCGTCACAACGACGAAATTGATGACTACCAAAATAGCAAAGACAACAAAGCCAACCGTGTAATTACCGCCAACAACAAAATCACCAAATGACTCAATCACTTTACCTGCCGCATCCGGCCCAGTGTGCCCTTCTAATAAAACGACCCGTGTTGATGCCACGTTTAAACTAAGACGTAATAAAGTTGAGATTAATATTACCGTTGGAAAAACGGCAAATTCCAAAGGACGTAAACTATAAATAACTGCTAATAAAACAATTAAAGACAGTGCGATATTGAACGTAAAAAATATGTCGAGTAAAAATGGTGGTAATGGAATCACCATCATCGCCAAAATTGCTAATAACAATAATGGTGCACCTAAACCCATGCGGCTCCAGTCCGTTAATTTCAATGACATAGTTCCGGGGGCAGCCATTATCTTTTTATCCTTTTATTAGTCATGTTGATATTCATCAGGTATTGGTAGATCTACAGGCGGCTTCGGTTTAGGCGCAGTAGAAATAGTTACGCTGTCACGCAATTGGAATATATAAGCAAGTACTTGTGCTACGGCAAGATATAAACCGGCAGGAATATCCTGATTAATTTTTGTGCTGAAATATAATGCACGAGCTAACATAGGCGCAGGAAAAATCATGACATTATGTTCAGCAGCCAGATTTCTAATTCGTTCAGCAACAAGATCCGTTCCTTTCGCCACTAATTTTGGTGCGCCCATTTCATCCGGCTTATAACTCAACGCAATTGCATAATGCGTCGGGTTTGTGATAATGACATCAGCATCAGGTATCGCTTCCATCATTCTTCGGTTCGCTAGTTCTTGTTGTAGTGCTCTGATTTGAGACTTCACTTCCGGTTTACCTTCAGTGTCTTTCATCTCATCCTTTATTTGCTGCTTGGTCATCTTCAATTGTTTTTTGTGATTCCATAATTGAAATGGCACATCAATCGAAGCTATCAAAACTGTAGCTAAACAAACGATAAAAAAACAGCTGATAATCATACTGCTTGCATCAGTCAACCCCATTTCTAAACCATTGCGCCCCATACTTAACAAATCATAGACATGATGCCAAAGTAGAAAAACGGCGATACCGACTATCAATATAAACTTTGCCAATGCCTTAAGTAGTTCCATAAGACTATTAACACTGAACAAACGTTTTATCCCTGTAATCGGATTTAATTTATCCCATTTAAATGACAGTGCTTTAGGACTAAACAACCAACCCCCAACCATCATCGGAGCAAAGAACGCAATGATAAATAACAGTCCAAGTAAAGGTGAAAAAGCAAGTAATACTTCTCGTCCCGAATCTACAATTGTATTAAACACAAAGAAATCGTCATAAATATTTTTTCGTTCAATAATAAAATTATTTTTCATTAAGCTTTGCAAGCTCGCAGCCAACTGTTGTCCCATAAATAAGAAAACAACAGCACTTGTCATTAATATAAACATCGTACTTAATTCTTTAGAACGAGATATCTGTCCTTTCTCACGCGCTTCATCAGCGCGTTTCGGCGTTGCCTCTTCAGTGCGTTCCTGACTGGTATCTTCGCTAGACATTAATGCGTCACCACTGATTTCATCATCAAAATGCCACCGTCGAACATTTCCATCATGTGCGGAACAAAACTACTTAAATTAAAAAATACAATAAGCACGCCAAGAATAATCATTATGGGAAAACCGACAGCGAATATATTAAGTGCTGGTGCGGAGCGCGTCATAATACCAAAAGATAAATTAACGATTAATAATGAAACGATTGCCGGCAATGCAATTACAACCGCTGTTTTTAATATACTGCCAGTCCATATCAAAACTTCCCACGCACTGTTAGTCGACATGCCTGTTGTGCCTATAGGCAGACTATTAAAACTTTCTGCTAGCACGCGGATCATCATTAAGTGTCCATCGACAGCTAAAAATAATAATGTCGCTAACAAAAGATAAAACTGACCAATAATTGGAACTTGATTACCATTGGTTGGGTCTACCATCGATGCCATCATCAATCCCATTAATTGTCCTATCGCCTGGCCTGCAACTTCAAGTGCGACAAAAACCACTCTCATACACAAACCCATGGAGACACCAATCATAATTTGCTGGAATGTTATTAAAACACCTTCAGCTGAAACAGGATCAACGTTTGGAATTTCTGGAAGCACTGGAAAAATAACTGCAGTTATTAAAATAGCAATGATGAGTCGTATGCGTGTAGGGACAGGTCGTGTTCCTATAATCGGCGCAGTCATTAATAATCCAGCAATACGAAAAAAAGGCCACAACCACATTTGTATTAACTGAACAACCTCATTTGTAGTAATTGTTAGCACGATTAACTGATCTTATTTTTAATATTTAACCTATTAAACTCGGAATATTTTCGAATAACTTCAATGTGTATTCCGTTATTAAACTTAACATCCATGGTCCACCCACAACCAACACTAATAAAGTAATTAATAACTTTGGAATAAAACTCAACGTCATTTCATTTATCTGCGTTGCCGCTTGAAACATACTGATTAAAACACCCGTGATTAAAGCTGGCACTAATAATACCAGTAGTAATATCGTCAGGTTGTATAACGCTTGCTGTCCTATCTGAATGACTATTTCCGGTGTCATGCGAAATAAAAACTGTTAGCTAATGTACCCATAATTAATGCCCAGCCATCAACAAGTACAAACAACATTAATTTAAACGGGAATGAAATTATTAAGGGTGACAACATCATCATACCCATCGACATCAAAACACTGGCAACAACTAAATCAATTATCAGAAAGGGTATAAATATGATAAAGCCAATTTGAAATGCTGTTTTTAATTCACTGGTAACAAATGCAGGAACAATTAACGTAAACGGAATGTCATCTTCTGTTTCTATACTGTCATTACCTGAAATTGATGCAAACAATTCAATATCTGTTTCTCTTGTTTGCGCCAACATGAATTCACGTATGGGTACTTCAGCAAGAGAAAGTGCTTCTTGAATTGAAATTTGTTCACTTAGATAAGGTTCGACTGACCCTTTATATATTTGATCTATAACAGGCGTCATAACAAACAGACTTAAGAACAAAGCTAGTCCAATAAGAATTTGACTGCTTGGTGTTTGAGCTGTTCCTAATGCCTGGCGTAATATAGCAAGAACAATAATAATTCGAGTAAAAGAAGTCATCATTAGCAAAGCTGCAGGCAACAGTGTTAATGCTGTCATCAAGAAAAATATCTTGAGGCTTAAACTATATGTTTGACCACCAGCAGGATTATCAATCACGTTCAATACATCAAGACCTGGCTGAGCATAGCTTAGACATGGAACAAACAGTAAGAAAAGAAGTAACTTACGCATCCGTCACCTCTACTGTAGAACTAACATCAATCGTATCCAGTTTGTTAATTTGTCCTGGCGTAATTGATAGTAATATTTGTTTGTTTTTTATTTCGACTAAAACAAGACGTTCCCTGTTACCTAAATGCAAACCATCTATAAGACGCATTTGCCCACGACCTGCCATCGGTCCATTGCCAAAACGTTTAAACAAGTATGTGCTTAACAGAAATAATGCAATAACGAACACCAGCCCTAACATGACTTTGAAGTAATCTGTCATGTTAATTGCGGAAGAGGGAGAGTTTATCTGTTCGGCAGCACCGACATTAATACAAATAAAAAATAATGAACTTATGAATATAACTAATTTAGCTAAATTCAAATAGTTGTTGCCTGAATATAGATTATTGTAATTTTTTGACACGTTCATGTGTACTCACAATGTCGGTTAACCTTATACCGTACTTTTCGTTAACTACTACAATTTCACCATGCGCAACTAAAGTATTGTTTACTTTCACATCAAGCGGTTCACCTGCAAGACGTTCAAGTTCAACTACAGAACCTTGATTTAATTGCAGTAAATTCTTAATGCTGATCTTTGTTTGTCCAATTTCAACAGACAACGAAACGGGAATATCCAATATCGCTTCAAGATTTGCTGTCTCGCCACTATTAGTATTGTCTTCTTGCAGATTTTGTAACGGTGCTTCAGGTAATTCACTGTTTTCAGACGATTCGGCATCACCTTGTTCAGACATTGCTGCAGCCCAATCATCATCAGCATTATCTTCAACATTACTAGTTTCTTCCGTCATTAGATTGCTCCTGTAAATATTTTATTGCGCTTGGTTGCGTATCATGACGAATCATCTCGACAACCTTTATTGCTCTATTTCCTCTAGAAAGACCATATTGACCTCGAAATACTGGTATACCTTCAACTTCGGCACTTACCAGTTCAGGGACATCAACAGGAATCACATCGCCAACCTTTAAATTATTTAGTTCACGTAAAGAAATACTTGCTTTAGTTAATGTGCTGGTAACTTCTACCGGAGCACTTTTTATTTCTTCTCTTAATGAGTTGTTCCACCTTTGGTCAACCTCAGATGAATCACTTTGAACACCGGCATCAAGCTGTTCTCGTATGGGTTCAAGCATTGAGTAAGGCATTGTTATATGTATATCACCACCGCCATTGTCCAACTCAACATGTATTGTTGAAACTACGACAACCTCACTCGGAGTAACGATGTTAGCGAAATGTGGATTTACTTCTGAGCCGATATGTTCAAAATCTACATCCATAACAGGCGCCCAGGCTTCTTTTAGATCTTCAAATATTTTCTGTAATACGCTTTTGACGACCTGCATCTCGGTGTTGGTAAAATCACGACCTTCTATCTTCGTATGATATCGACCATCACCACCAAAAAAAGAATCCACAATTGAATAAACTAATTTTGGATTAAGTACAAATAAAGCAGTCCCACGCAAAGGTTTAACTTTTATCAAGTTAAGATTTGAAGGCATAAATAAGCTATGTATGTATTCACCGAATTTTGTCATCTGTACACCTTCAACAGATATACTTGGTGAACGACGAAGAAAATTGAAAAGTGTTATTCTAAAATTTCTCGCAAAACGTTCATTAACCATTTCGAGCGTTGGCATACGACCACGTACGATTCTATCTTGACTACTAAAATCATAATTTCGTGCTGAACCATCTTCGAGAAGACTTTCATCTTCTGTTTCAACCTCACCACCATCGACACCTGTTAATAATGCATCGATCTCGTCTTGTGAAAGAATATCTTCAGCCATAAGTCTCTACACCTTCATCTATTGAATGATAAAACTGGTAAAATAAACATCCTCAACACCTTCTTCTCTACCTGTTTCAGCTTCGAGAACTTTTTGAATTTCTTTTAACACCTGTTTACGGAGTGTCGCTTTACCTTCCGGTGTATTTAATTCATCATGCGTTTTACTACTCATTAATAGAATTAAATTATTTCTGACTTGAGGAAAGTGTTTAGTCAGTTCTTCCTTAACTTTAATATCACGAGTTAAACCTTCAATACTGACCTGTAAGAAACGAGCTCGACTTTTACCGGTAAAATTAACAATAAAAGGTGGGTCTAACGAAAAGTAATGTGCTTCTGCAATAGTGGTGCTTTCTTCACCTTCAACTCCTTCTCCACCTTCAGACTCTACTACTGCTTCTTCACCTTTATCACCCATCATGAAAAAAGCACCGCCACCACCGGCAGCAAGTACAACTAATGCAATAATAATTAACTTTAAAGGTAGCTTTTTCTTTACAGAACCTTCCGCGCCTTCTTCCAGTTCTTCTCCTTCAGTTGCTACATCTCCGTCTGCCATCATAGGTCTCCAAATTGATTTGTATTAATCATTTAGCAAGCCCTATGCCACCAGAATTTTTCTATACTAATCAGTAACTTAACCAGAATGACATATTATGTTGTCAATCAATTGACGTCAGAGGTTTTCATGCATATTTATAGAAATGAATTGTTAGAAACACTGTCCTAACAAAAAGTGAAAAAATGAAATGATATGAAACTAAGCGTAGTCGTCTACGAAACCAATTGCCGTTACTTGCCTATTATTATTCTCTGTTTGAGTAGCATTTATCGTTTCTAATGACTCTTCACCAATTCCGGATAAAGAATTATTTTCTTGGTTTGTATACTGATTTCCTTGTTGTGAAGATTGTTGTGAAACATTTGCGTCTGACAAACTTAGACCATTTTGCATAAACATTTCCTTTAATCGTGGAAACGCTTCTTCAATCGCGTCACGTACTACTGAATTATTAGAAATAAAATGAACTGTTGCTTGTTCCTGATTAACCTTAACTTTAATTTCAATAGGTCCTAATTCAGCGGGGTTAAGATGAATATTAGCTGATTGCATTTTGCCATTTACCATCATCATCAAACGATTCCCTACTGCTTCACCCCAACTAGGCTGATTAACAGGCACTTCTATACGATTCATCACCGCAGCTGATGAATCTAAACTTGAGTATGTTTTTAAAGGGTGATTATTTACAGGATTACTAAAAGTAACTGGTTTCTCTAAACCAGATAATTGTTCAACTAATTTTGTCGTATTAATTTCTTGTTTATTTGTCTGTAGCAGTAATTCTTTATTTATATCAGAATCTTTTGCGAACAACTCTTTCACTGCTTTTGAAAAATCAATATCCCTTTCATTAAAAGCTTGAGCAAATTCAGGTTCTTTCTTAAATGCTGATTGCTGCATAACGTCAGATAATGTTCTGCTATTCGTTATAATCGGTTTTTCAGGTCGATTATTGAATAAATCACTTTCAGAAAGAGAGTTATTTATTTCACCGGATTTAAATAATGTAATGGCATCAGGATGACCAAGCAGACTCACTTCTTCTATCGATTCACTGGCCTCAAGAATATTATTATCAGTCGCTAATAATTGATCTTTTTGCAATTCAATAAATTCTGATAATAATTCTGCGGGTAACTGAATGCCGCTTATTTCTTCCAAATCGGTAAGTTGGTCTATTCCCAGCTCTTTCAAAGCGGCAAGATCGAGCGGCTTAAGTTTGCCGTCTACAGCCAAAATATCTTCTATTGCAACAGATAGTTCTTCTGAAAACAGTTCATTAGAAAGGCCTTTAGCAACGCCTGAAGACGAAGCTAAAGCATTGTTTTCAATGCTTATTTCTGCCTTTAATAAGTTTGTTGTTAATGCTGGGTTCAATGTGTTTCCTATTAACTTAAAGATTGTTAAATGGAATATTGCAATGGCTATGCCAGATTACTGGCATGCTAGGCAAACTAGTGCTTCGCCGTTATTCTAAGACTAAGTTCATCCAATTGATTTTGTTCCCGTAGGGCAAGAACCTGTTGCTCTGTCTTATAGAATCGTTGATAGATATTTTCCATCGTATCTAATTGTTGTTTTTCTTTTAACCAATTATCACGTTCGCGACTACTCATCCCTTCTTGCATGCTTATTTGATTTTTTAGTAAACGAATACCTTCATCAATTTGCAAAATAAATGCCTGTCGCTCACGGATAAGTTTTATAGACTGTGCTGCTCCGCCTGGCTTGAGATATTCAGCATATTCCTGTCGATAATTTTCCAATTGGTTTAACCGATCTTTATAATCACTTAATATTTTTTGTGCCGCAGCGAACTCCTTTGCTGCTTTACGTTCTTTATTTTCGCTCAAGCTAACTATTTTTTTAATACGTTGAGACCGCGTCATCAATTGCATCCTGTTCTGTCAATAAATTAGAATCGCCATCAGAATAATTCTGTTTTAATGCTATTAATTGCTGCATTGAATCAGAATAATTTACTTTTTCGTTCATACTTTGGCTAATAAACTTTAAGAAATCAGGTTGCAATTTTATTGCCAGATCAAGTTGTGGGTCTGCACCAGGTTGATAAGCACCAACACTGATTAAATCTTTATTTTGTTGATATATAGAATTTAATTGACGCATAGCCAGCGTTGTTTTTTGATGTTCAGCATCAGTAATTGAAGTCATCACTCGACTAATTGAAAGCTCTAAATCAATAGCGGGATAAATACCTGATTCAGCAATTTTTTTAGATAAAACAATATGCCCATCCAGAATAGCTCTAGCAGAATCGGCAATAGGATCATTGTCTGCGTCAGCTTCTGTTAATACGGTATATATCGCTGTAATTGAACCTTGATCTTTTGCGCCATTACCAGCGCGTTCAACTAACTGTGGTAAACGCGTAAAAACAGAAGGTGGATAACCCCGTGTTGCTGGAGGTTCACCAATGGCCAATGCTATTTCTCTTTGAGCTTGAGAAAAACGTGTTAATGAATCCATCAATAATAAAACATGTTGCCCCTGATCTCGAAAATACTCTGCAATACTGGTTGCTAATAAAGCACCATGTAAACGCATCAAAGGTGGATCATCTGCTGGTGAAGCAATAACAACTGATCGCGACAAGCCTATTTTTCCCAGGCTTTCTTCAATAAACTCTTTAACTTCACGTCCACGTTCACCTATTAGTCCAACGACAATAACATCCGCTTCTGTAAAACGCGCCATCATACCAAGTAACACACTTTTACCAACACCACTGCTAGCAAACAAACCCATACGTTGACCACGCCCTATAGAAAAGAAAGTATTAATAGTACGAACACCAACATCCATAGGTTCTGTAATTTTTGAACGCGCTAATGGGTTGATAGGTTTACCATTAAGCGGCACTCTGTCCTTTGGATTAATTTTTGGTCCACCATCAAGCGGCTGACCGGCACCATTAATGACTCGACCTAAAAGTTCCGGCCCCACAGCAACATCTCCGGCATGACCTAGCGGAACAACTCTCGCATTAGGAGATAGTCCATGTGGTTGACCTGTCGGCATAAGAAAAATATTATCACCTGAAAAGCCAACAACTTCTGCTTCTATTGAGGTATGTTCGCCATTTTTAATTTTACAATAATCGCCTATAGCAGCTCGACAACCTGCTGCTTCTAAGGTTAAACCAACCATTCGGATTAATCTTCCCTGAACTTCAAGTGAGACGGGTTGCTGATTTTTTTCAATTAATTGATTTATTCGATGTTTCCAAACAGGTCGCCTATCAGGTTCAAGTTGTATCATCAGTTTTACTCTCACTTTGTTTTCTTTCATCACCCAACATATTTGCAGCAACTGCTGATAAGCGTGCTTCAATAGCCGCATCAATGTAAGATGATTCTGTTTCAACTCGACAGTCACCTCGAATTAACAATAAATCTTCTTCAAGTCGATATGATTTATCATCTTCTCCAAGTGACAATGCATTACGAACCAATTGCATATCTTCGGGATGTAAATAAATAGTCGGATTTCTAGCTGAAAGGGGTAATGTTTTTACTGCTTCTCTAACAACGGCAACAATTTCTCCAGGTTCAAGTTTAATTTCGCGTCTTATAAGTTGTCTGGCAATTGCGAGTGTTAATGTTGCGATACTGTTTTCTAATTCATCATCTAATTGCGATACTGGTTCAGCCAGTGAATTAAATATGCCTTCAAGATTTTTAAATAGTTGCTGTGATTCGGCTTTCGCTTGAGCGATGCCTTCTTTATGCCCTTTATCGCGACCTTCCTTGCGACCCATACTAAAACCTTCATCATAGGCATCTTTATGTAAGGATTGCATTTCATTTGCTGTAGGAGGACGAATACCGTCAGCATTTTCACTTGCAATTCTGCCTTGAACTTGTGGCTCATGCCATTCAACATATTCATTAGCTTCGTCAGCTAAAATAATACGATTTTTTAAATTACTCACAAGCGATACCCGTGATACTTTGAAATGCAGGATTTAGAGTGCATTTGTTTTTGTTCAGAGTGAGACGCGATGACGCGCATGGCCGCTCCCTGCAAGGAGGAGCAACGAAGCGCTGGATGAAAACAGATGTGCTGTAAACCGGCATTTCTAAATATCATGGGTATGTATATCTATATTAAATTAATTCTTCGTCCGCACTACCACCCAAAGAAATCTGTCCTTCTTCAGCTAAGCGCCTTGCTATTGTCAGAATTTCTTTTTGTGCCGTTTCAACTTCACTTAATTTAACCGGTCCTTTTGCTTCGAGATCATCACGTAACATTTCAGCAGCACGTTTTGACATATTTTTGTAGATTTTTTCTTTCAATTCCTCATCAGCTGCTTTCATGGCTAACAACAAGCTATCAGTAGACACCTCTCTTAAGATAGTTTGCATTGAGCGGTCATCTACACTATTAAGATTTTCAAATACAAACATTAAGTCCTGAATTTCCTGACCAAGATCTTCATCAACTTCTTTAACTTTTTCCATAATGGCCGCTTCAGAAGTTGAATCTATGAAGTTCAAAATATCTGCAGCTGCCTTAACACCACCTATGGTTGATGCTTGTACGCCACTACTACCTTTTAACTGTTCTTCCAAAGTATCATTTAGTTTTTTCATCGCAGCTGGCTGAACGCTTTCTAATGTAGCAATACGCATTAAAAGATCAGATCGAACTTTTTCAGGGAATGAGACAAGCACTTCTGCAGACATATCACTTTCCAGATAAGACAAAATAATCGCTATAATTTGCGGGTGTTCATTTTGAATTAATTCGGCAACAGATTTTGGCGTCATCCACTTTAAGGACTCAAGCCCTTGTGAATTACCGCCAAGTAAAATTCGGTCAATAACACCTGATGCCTTATCCTCGCCTAAAGCACTGTATAATACATTCCTTACATAATCATCAACGCCAACACCTAACGCGGTTTGTTTATTGACCGTGGTCATAAATTCACCAATGACCGTATTAACCATATCTTTAGTCAAATCTTTAACCGTGGTCATTGCGATGCCAATACGTTGTACTTCTTTTGGCCCCATATGTTTTAAAACTTCAGCGGCGGAATCTTCTCCTATTGACATTAAAAAGACTGCGGCCTTTTGTGTCGGATCCAAGTTTGCATTTTTTTGTAGAGCGGCCATTTAATCTTCTCCAACCCAGTTACGTACAACCTGTGCTGCCAGCTTTGGATCCGTGTTAACCATCTCTTTTACATTCTGAATCGATCTATCATATTCAGGTGCTACTTCAAGCGCTTTCATTTCTGTCGCTTCTGCATCATCGCCCGGAGCATTTAATTGACCAGCGACACCACTCGGCCCGGCTAATGCGGTCTGATGTAAGGTGATTTCTTTATTCATCATATTTTTAATAGCAGGACGTAATATTCCAAAGACCAAAAATAAAACAAACAATCCACCTAAAACTTGTTTAGCGATATCCCATACCCATGCTTGTTGCCAGATAGGTATTTCAGGTAATGGCTCAAAAGCTTCAGGAACATTGAATGGTGAATTCATCACATTAACTCTATCGCCACGAATTAAATTAAATCCTATTGTTTCTTTAACCAAACTTGTAATTTGTTCTATTTCTTCAGGGGTATGTTCTACGCGAACAACTTCACCCTTATCGTCAAATATTCTTTTGTAATCAATTACAACAGCTACCGATAATCGGGTTAAACTTCCAGCAGATAGTCGTGTATGGCTAATTGTTTTATCCAGTTCATAATTACGAGTAGCTCTACTTTGAGAACTACCTGAGCCAGACTGATTATTGCCTTCAACAGCTTCTGCATCAGCTACCACTTCCGGTGCCGTTCCATCAACAGCAGGTCTATTAGATAAGGCTCCCGGAATTCCCCCGAAACTGTTTGCTGAAGAACTACGATCTTCTTCTACTTGCTCACTACGAAGTGCCGCCATATCAGGATTATAAGATTCGCGTGTCTGTTCAGTACTGGTAAAATCCATTTCAGCAGTCACTTGAGCCTTTACACCGTCAGGGCCAAGTATTGGAACAAGAATATTTTCTATTCTTTTTATGTATGAGTTTTCTACCTGTGTTACATGTTGGAATTGAGAAGCGGTTGCAGCTAGTTGAGCAGATGATTGATTTTGACTCATCAAATGCCCATATTGGTCAATAATACTAACGTTAGCTAACTCCAGACTAGGCACACTCGATGCAACTAAATTAGCAATAGCCGCAACCTGACCTGGCTCTAATCGATGTCCGGGATAAAGATCCAGTAAGACTGATGCGCTGGCTGCCTTGCGATTACGCAAAAATACACTTTCTTTAGGGACTGCAAGGTGAACTCGAGCTGCTTTAACAGAACTTACCTTGGCAATAGACATTGCTAATTCTTTTTCCAATGCGTGCTGGTATCTAGCCTTTTCCATAAATTGGCTTGTACCTAACTTTTGTTCTTCATTAAGCATAGAAAAACCACTGCTAGCACTTCGAGGTAAACCTTCTGCTGCCAGTTTCATCCTTGCGTCATGTACCTTTGAAGAAGCAACCATCACTGCTCCAGAATTAGGATCGACATGGTAGTCAATATTCGCTTTTTGCAAAGATTCAATTACTTGCGAAGCATCTTGATCAGATAAACTGCCATACAAAAGACTGTAATTTGGTTCTTGTGACCAAAGCACAACGTATACACCGACAGCTACACTTCCCGCGATAGCAAATAAGAATATAATTTGACGAATGAAAAGCGCTCGCTTTACATCTCCTGAAATTAAAACGGGTTCGGCCATTATTCTTATCTCATTAAGTTATAAAATTAAACTGACATGTTCATGATTTCTTGATAAGCACTCACAAGTCGATTACGTACTTGTGTCATTGCTTGAAAAGAAACAGAAGCAACTTGTGATTTAACCATGACATCGGTTATATCTATGTCTGGATTTCCTAATTCAAATTGCGTTTTTAGTTCACCTGCCTGTTGCTGCACTTCATTAACCTGATTCACCGCATTTTTAAACAAATTAGAAAAATCAGGACTATTTCCCTTATCGACAGCTGTTTGACTAATACTGCTCGCCTTGTCAGACATGGCTCGCATCTGTATTAATAATTGGTCCATATTAATTTCGCTCATTGTTTTTCCTTTTTTTATTACTAGTTAACAGGGATGGCAACGCCGCGCTCACGCATTTTTGCTAATTTATAACGTAGTGTTCTCGGACTAATACCTAATTTTTCGGCTGCCGTTTTTCGGCTACCCATTGTTTCTTTTAAAACTTCAATAATCATATTTTGCTCACGGTCTTTCAGGTCATCCCCTAATGTATTATCAGAAGCTAATTCATCTTCATTTTCAAATTCAAATGAACTTTCTCTTTCTTGAAATGAATGGTGCTCAAATTGAATTTCATTGTCTCTAACAACACCTGATGCTTGAAGAATAAGAGCACGTTGCATAACATTATCTAATTCACGCACATTACCCGGCCATGAATAAGTTTGTAACGTTTTACAAGCTTCAATAGATAATTCAGGACATGAAATATTATTTTCTGATGCCGCACGTGCCAATAAGAATTTAGCAATCGGTTCAATATCTTCTTTACGTTCACGCAGGGCAGGCATATTGATTGGAAATACATTCAAACGATAATATAAATCTTCACGAAATTGACCTGCTGTTACTTCTTTTCTCATGTTTCTATTTGAAGTTGCAATAACCCTGACATTCAAAGCAATAGAATTTTGATCGCCTAAACGTTCGACTTCTTTTTCTTGCAGAACACGTAATAATTTGGCTTGCAATCCCAAACTCATTTCAGAAATTTCATCTAGCAATAATGTGCCGTCTTGCGCTTGTTCAAATTTTCCAGGACATGCTTTATACGCACCAGTATATGCACCTTTTTGATAACCAAATAAAATTGCTTCAAGCATGTTTTCTGGAATTGCAGCACAATTGATTGCGACGAAAGGTTGGTTGTTTCTGTTTGATTGTTGATGAATGTATTGAGCTAATACTTCCTTACCTGTTCCGCTTTCACCAGTAATAAGCAAAGTTGCATCACTATCAGCAACACGTTTCGCTATTTCCATTACTTCTTTTGTTTTTTCGTCTATTGCTACAAAGCCAGTTTCAGTTTCAGTTAATACAGTTGGCAAAAATTGACTAACCTTACTTATCAAAACTTCTGGCTGAAAAGGCTTCACCAAATAATCTACAGCGCCAATTTGCATAACATCAACTGCTTGCTGGATAGTGCCAAATGCAGTCATTAAAATAACCGGTAAATCAGCTTGAATCGTTTTTATTTTTTTTAATAATTTAACGCCATCCATTTTAGCCATTTGCACATCACTAACAATCATATCAATAGATTTGTTTTGAATAACATTTAGTGCATCTTCACCATTAATCGCAGTCTCAGGAATATAACCTGCCATTGTCAGTGTTTCTTTCAGTGCTTCACGTAGATCATTATCATCTTCTACTATCAAAACCGAATAAGTCATAAAAACTCCTATTAATTACCTATTTTTTAATTACTTATTAACTCTGTTTACAAAGCGGTAAACAAATTGTGAAACATGTTCCTGATTTAGTTCCATCTTCAACAACAACACTTCCTTTATGCGCTCGAACAACGGCATCAACTACAGCAAGACCTAATCCGGTTCCATTAGTGCGCGTGGTAATAAAAGGCTCAAAAATTCTCGATTTAACTGAATCAGGAATTCCTGGACCATCGTCTGTGATTTTTAACTGAATATGTTCTGCCTGCCGGTTGATTTCCAAATCAATATTTAAATTGACATCATCGACTGCGGCCTGACAGGCATTGTTAATAATATTTTGCAGTGCACTTTTAAAAGCATCAGAACTTAAATTTATTTGAGCTTCTGAAACTTGATTATTAAATACTATATTCATCTTGCAGTTTTCTATTTTACTATTTTGCTGTTCAATAAATTCAGCAAGCACATTAACAATGTTTTTAGGCGTCGCATTCAAGCGTCCACCGCGTGCAAACAACAACATTTCTTCAACTAAAACTTCCAGGTGTTGTAAAGCTGACATCGTTTTTTTCGTAAAACGTTTACGACGTTCACCATCAAGATTATTTACGCCCAGATTAGAAATATAAAGTAATGCTGAAGAAAGAGGTGTTCTAATTTGATGGGCTAGTGCAGCTGCCATATCACCCATTGCAGAAGCACGTTTTAAACCGGAAATTTGTTCTTGTAATTGACGCGTTTCAGTAACATCCGTGATCAATAATATTTGACCCGGCTCTGAATCCAATGCCTGAGTAGAAATATTGACATAACGTCCATCATGTAACGTGACATCATGACCATCATCCCATTGTGGTTTAAACGCACGATCAACTACATCGCGCCATCGTTGCCCTACTAATGGCGTATCAAGTAAATCTATAGCAGCAGGATTACATTCTTGAACAATTCCCTGGCCATCGATAACTACAACACCACCAGGCAATACTTGTAACAGGTTTTCAAGGCGGTTACTGACACGTTCACGCTCTTCAAATTCACGATTCTTCTGGCTTCGTGTATCAGCGAGTTCTTTACTTAACAAAGAGACTTGTAGTTCCAACTCTTCGTAAAAATCAGTTAGTGATGAAGACACTTCATTGAAATGTTGAAAAGCCTGTTCCAGTGATTCTGCTTTAACTGAGTCAGACGTGCTAGATAGATGTTGTTGTTGTTGTGACATTTCTCACCATAAAAAGTTACTTAATTATGGTTAGAGCAAGGACTATGCCATTGAATTTATCTTAATAAATACAAGTGATTACGAAGATCAATGATAATTAGAAAAGTAGAATTACGTCAAATTTCCGACGCAGCTTCCTTACGTTGCATGCCTAACTTCCTCATCTTTTCAACTAAGGTAGTTCGTCCCATATTCAAACGTTTTGCTGCATGAGCAACGACGCCATTAGATTCATCTAACGCTTGTTTAATAAGACTGGATTCAATTGAATTAATATGATCTTTCAAGTCAACACCAGACTTAGGAAGCCTTGGCATACGCAATTGAATATCTGACTCAACTTCATCTTCTATAGGAAGATTATCTAATATCATTTTAGCCTGATATTTTTCAGGTATATCATGTACATCTATCACGCCATTCGGATATAGAATCGATAGACGTTCAATAAGGTTAGCCAGTTCGCGAACATTTCCAGGCCAGGAATATTGAGATAAAGAATCAATAGCTGATTGTGTTAACGATATACCAACACCTCCTTCATGTTCTAAACGTTCTGTTAGATCGCTAATCAACATCGGCAAATCTTCAGTACGATCTCTTAATGCCGGCATTTCTATCGGAAAAACATTCAATCTATAAAATAAGTCTTCACGAAAACGACCTGAACTAATCGCAACTTCTAAATCAACATGTGTTGCAGCAACAATACGTACGTCAGCAGTGATTGTTTTATTACTACCAACACGCTCAAAAGTTCGCTCTTGTAAGACCCGCAACAATTTTACCTGCATAGGCAAACTCATATCACCTATTTCATCGAGAAATAAAGTACCACCCTCTGCCATCTCGAAACGCCCTTGGCGTGTACTTATGGCGCCGGTGAAAGCTCCCTTTTCATGACCGAATAATTCGCTTTCAAGTAAGTCTGCGGGAATAGCACCACAATTAATTGGCACAAAAGGTTTGTTTCTTCTTGATGATTGATAATGAATATTTCGTGCAACGACTTCTTTACCGGAACCAGAATCCCCCATAATCAGAACATTCGCTTCCGTATCTGCTACTTTTTCAACCATCCGTCGCACTTTCTTAACAGGTTTACTTTTCCCGCCAAGACTACGAAATAATTCCATTGAACGAGGACTGCCATCTTCATGTCTAGTTTGACGATAAATACGAATTTGTTGTAATACAGGTTCTAATTTTTGATGCCGCAATGGAATGTCTATTGATGCAATAGAGCCTATATCCATTTCTTGATTAAAACGTGTTTTTACTTCGGGATCGTTTAAAAGAACAATCGGTAAATATGCATCGTGAGATTTAATATCTCTAAAGATAGATAATAAATCCTTGTTGTCACCACAATTTCCAAGCACCACCATTATGATGCCTTTGGTTTTATCAAATCGTGATTGCCAATTTATTGGTTCAGCGATTTGTATCGCTTCAAAACCCATAAATTCCATAATGCCAGCAATATGGTTACGTGTTTTAGCAGAACTTTCGATTATGACGAGCTTATTGCTTTCTTCTGACACAGAAGCATCCCCTTCTAATTATTCTTAAACGTTTTAATGCTATATCGCTTAGTTAAGCAGTTGAAATTGGAAATGTCAAAAATTTGTCGCAAATAACGGACATAATATTGGGGAAAGTATAGGGAAAAACACTAAATCTCTTTAAGATTTAAGGTTTTAGTTAATCGTAATATTAATTAGTAGATATTTTATGGATAGGTATTTTGCATCTCTTTACCAGTATGCAATTGTTTTAATTTTGTAGAAATCTCTTCTTTTTTTCTTTTTAGTAAACTGGTAATCGTTTTATGCACAGATATAATTTCTTTTATATCTTCAAAGTTATTCTCTGTCAGCTTATGCTTATCTAATTTAACAAAATATTGTTCAATAGCTTTTAGATACTCTTGTGTTTTTTCTTCTAATTCAATTACATCAAAGTCCGGTGCTGTATTGCACAGTTGCTCACTTAAATTAATGATTGAATTATAATCAGACAAGTTTGAGTCCATGATTATTTAGGCCGCAGGATCAATTTGACTTTTTTCTCCAACCACTTCCGAATGAGTTGCAATACCATCCCATGCAATTTTAATATCCATCAATAGACCATGA
>JAJFKK010000081.1 GCA_021773245.1 Gammaproteobacteria bacterium
AAAATATGGATTCTTGAGAAACCTTGTGTCTAATAGCAGGAAGAAAAGCAGTGAATGTTTTTATACCGAACGTACTGCAAATTTAATTAGAAACGAGGATGGAGAACCGGTAACTATTGAAGGAATAATCAGGGATATTACTGAGCAAAAGCAGCTGGAAGAGAAATTGAAAAAATCTGAAAAATATCAAAATGATAAAACAAGTTAGAGATTAAGGGTATTAGGAAATTCAAAGTTGGCGAGTAACCTGCCCGACTTCGCTATTCAGGTGGGGAAACCCGCCCTACAAAAATATTATATCTTTTCAAAAAAACGTATAACACTTGCCTTCATGCATTGGTAGAAAAAGAAGATTGCATGGTGTAATATTATATTTTGAACTTTATTCTTACCTTAAAATAATTTGCGCAAGAGCAATATATTATACCAATTAAACGAAATATTATTTAACTTTACCATCTTATGAGAAAAAGTGATTTTGTTGCCCTGATTATTTTAGCTATATGTGTTATTGCCATTGGTTTTTTCATTTTTCATGTATCACATCAATATTCCAAAGAAAATGCACTTTCTAGAAGTACTCCTAATACCACCACATTGTTGTTTAAGGATAAAGGAAACAAGCTGCTCCTAAGCAATGACTTTTTGTAAATTGAGTTCAACAAATCCCAATTTTCGGTTATGTCTTAAAAGCCGATTTTTTCGGTAAAGGTTATTACAGCGGCATTTAAAGCACCTACCGGAGTAAAACCCCAATCGAAGCATAACATCTCAATCCATAATATCTGAATGTCCAGTAAGTTGAGGCAGTACGGTCAAGTTTACGAAGACCTCTACCATGAAGACGTTCTGACAGGCTATATACCCATTCACCTGATCCTTATTTTTTATTGACTTTAACGGTTAAAAAACTAAAATCCAAGTATTCAGTCAGTTTAATTGAGTTAATTTTTTTGAAGGGGTGAGATAGTGAAGAGAATTGTAAGCCTTACTGTAGTTGTTGTGTTTGCTTGTTTGATGATTGCATTTTGTGCGGGCAGTGTAACTACCTTTGCCGATGTACATCCAGCTGATAAATGTTTGGAATGTGGCAAAGCTGCAAACAGCCACGGTGAAGCGGTAATAGTGGAAACAGATGGTAAACATCAGTCTTTCTGTTGTCAGGGCTGTGTTAACAAATATGAAAAAGAACATCATGACGAGTCACAGAATAAAGACAAGGAACATCATAGTGACGGTCATCATGATAAAGATAAAGGCCATCACTAAAAGCATTAAAACTGATTTGTTATAAAAATGAAGAAAAAAAGGCATTCTTGATTTAGTCTCGTTAAGAATGCCTTTTTTATGGGGCAAGGGGATAAAATGATACACAAAACTGCTATAATTGATCCAGGTGCTGAACTGGGAAACGATGTTGAAATAGGCCCATTTACCACTATTGAAGCAGATGTAACTATTGGTGACGGAACGGTCATTGGCCCCAATGTAAGCATCAGGTCGTACACTTCCATAGGGTCACGCTGCAACGTTCACGCTGGAGCTGTCCTGGGTGGCACTCCTCAGGACATAAATTTCAAAGGGTTGAAATCATTTGTCAAAATTGGAGAAAATTGTCAGATCCGCGAAGGTGTAACGATTAATCGAGGGACTCAGTCCGATTCCGTAACGGAAATCGGTGACGATTGTTTTCTGATGGCATTCTCTCATTTTGGACATAATGTCAAACTCGGCCGTAATGTTATCGTCGCGAACGGCGCATTGTTAGCAGGTTATGTGGAAGTAGGTGATCAGGTTTTCATTAGCGGGAATTGTGTGCTGCATCAATTTATAAAAATAGGAAGACTGGTTATGCTGGGTGGTGGATGCGGTGTTTCCAAAGATATACCTCCATTCTGCCTGGTAAAACCGATAACAGCAAATACAATAGGCGGCCTGAACTCGATCGGATTAAAGAGATCAACATTAACAACAGAAGATCGTCAGGAAATCAAAGAGGCATTTAAGTTACTTTTTCTTTCAGGATTGAACGTGACTCAAGCTCTTGAAAAACTTAAATCCGCCTATCCCACAGGTCCCGCTTCAGAATTTTCAACTTTTATAGAGGAATCGAAACGTGGTATCTGTATGACGTGAGATCCATACTCCGGAAACGTTATCGTATACGTTGAATTTCTCAGCATTTGAAAACTTTGCCTTCTTCTGCCCTGATGAGGTTTCTTAATTTTGTTGAATTAAGCGATACGTCACCAATACGCGGCGGCCCGTTTTCTTCCTGATTTCTCATTATACCATGTAATAAAGTAGGAGAGTACCCACCCTTATTCAGCACATATTTACCAATATCATAAAGGCTCCATCTCCTGTCACCTCCTAAATGAAATATCCCTCTCAATCCATGGACAAGGATAGCAATCACTATGTGGCCAATTTCCTCGCAATTGATACAGCTTCTGTATTCATCGTAAAAGAGCGTTACCGGCAGGTTTCTCCTGAATCTGCTCTCTATCCAATCAATCGCTCCTTTTTTACCACCGATAGAATCTCCGAGTGGCAGCCCAAGTCTGACAATGCAATGATCTTTGCATTTCTGAATATATGCCTCTGCACTGGCAAAGGTCTTTCCCACAACGTTAATAGGATTTGGTTCATCATCTTCCGTATAACCTCCCGCAGGGGGATTGAAACCGGAAAACACGAGATCAGTACTCATATAAAGGATGGGTATATCATTGCCAAATACATCAGCTATCGCCCTTGTGCCTTGTACATTTAGCGAATGTGCCCATTCAGGCCGTTCTTCACACACGTCCAGATCACAAACTCCCGCACAGTGAATTACATGAGTGGGTTTGAATTCATCCCTGATTTTTTGCAGTTTCTCCCTTTCTGTAATGCAAAATGATGAAACGTTTTCCGCATCAGGAACATTGGAGTTGGGAGGTCTAAGGCCATACAAAAAAGTATCCGGCAACAGTTTTTGTAACTGTGCGAATATAGGCCATCCATGTATTGATGTGACTCCGGTAACCAATATCCTCCACGAATCGGGAATTTCCATTTGATCGATACTCTAAGAAAATTGCAAAAAAGACACTTTTCCCACTCAGTGGACGAATAAAATATAAAATGAAATAATCAGAGACAGACATATTGCTCATTGATGATAGCAAAAATCATTTATCCATGAAATCACAAATTTGTGACTGGCGAACTTGTAGAGTAGATGCGATATTTATAAACCGCTTTTAAGTAAAACATTGAAAATAAACGAATTTGAAACAGGAGAAAGAATGAAAAATGTGTTTTATGTATTATTATGTTTTTAGCAATTATTACCATGACTATTTCGTGCGCAAATGTCGCCCCGGTTACTGAATTAAAGGCAACAACAGGTACGGAGGCTGGAATTAAAGCATCCAGACACTACCCTGAGTTAAAATCCGCAATCATAACATATAAAGTTTCGGGAATGAATAACGAAACAGAAACCGTTTATATTGACGAGTGGGGAAGCCGTGAGGCAATATATAAAAAATTTAGCACAAAAATGATGGGTATAGACCTTGAGAGGAATGTCATGACATTAATAACAGAAAATGGCAACTGGATATACAATATTGATCTTAACGCCAGGACGGCCATAAAGATGAACAGGTCTGCGTTTGAGGCGTTACAAGGGAATTCTGCCGGTAATATGGATGTGGCAATTGGCGCAATAAAAGCAGGCACTGAAGAGATCCTCGGAAAGGTCTGTGATGTCTGGAAAAAAGATTATCCTTACAGTAGGGCTTGGATGTGGAAAGGAATTGCATTGAAAAAGGACCAGGATGTGGCAGCAATGGGAGTTGTTACCGAAGCGATAGAGATTCAGGAAAACGTCTCTATCCCGGAAGATAAACTTATAATCCCGTCAGATGTAAAGATTAAGGTCTTAGATCCGAGAGCATTAAGCAGAGGCTAATCAAAATATTTTATAAAAAAAAGGACAGACACATTGAAATCGTGTCTGTCCTTTTTGTTTAAAAAGTGTAAATCTGCGATTACCAGCCCGCCGAAAGACTATCCTGGCAAGTCTGTATCCAATTTAGTTTACTTTGATACCTGACCAAACTCAACAATCGCATTATATTTGTAGCCACTTCCAAAATCTTTATCAGAAAACAGAACTCCCTTTATGGTCACGGTGTCTCCAACAGCCGGCAAGTCCATTGTTGTTACAACCATATCATTAGTTCCGTCTTGTGCGCTTCCTGTCCCATCCTGGATATGCAGCCAGTTTTTGTTCATTATTCTGGCAGTGACCTTGACAACCTCCCCCTTAAGAACTATATCTTTATTATCAAGTTCTTTTCTTTTTTCGAAAAGTTCTGAAACAGTGTAAGCATCACCGCCACCAGCCTTTTCAACCTTTATCTCCTTCTGAGTTGAAGGCTTGGCCCCACTGCTGCCATATGTTTTCTTTTGAGGCTTTGGAGCAGCTTTTCCTCCCTGTGAGATCATTCCTTCTGAAAATATAATTGAATCAAAAGTACGATCCAGAGACTTGCTGTGAAACTCAATCATTTCCATACCAGATGCAAGTACAACTTCTTCTCCGACAGTAACGGTGCTTTCAGCTATCGCAACCCAAAACATCTTTGCTTTAGTTTGAAGGAGGATATAAGTATAGCCGCCGCTATTCATCGTCTCTGCAACGGTACCCACAAGTGGGTCCTTTGACATAGCCTGAGGTGACACACCCTGAGGACTGGTATGTGTCTCCTCATTAGATAGTGAATATTCCGAAGCGCAAGTTAAATTAACAAACGCAATAGTTACAAACAGTAAAGCAAGAGACAAAATAGCAACTGATTTCTTCATTCTAATACACCTTTCTGATTTTATAGTATAATACAAAATAAATTTAACCGGGTTTATAATAGAGTAACAAAAAGAGAGTTATCATTTGTTCCCATTAATAAATAAAAGTAAAATATAGCTCCTTTATATAAAAAGAAATGAATTATTCAAAGTAAAATTTTTTAATACAATTTATTATCCACAACATGAA
>JAJFKK010000082.1 GCA_021773245.1 Gammaproteobacteria bacterium
GGGAGTTTCCATTAAAACCATTGTTGTAAGTTCCTGAATTTATTCTGTAATCAATAAATTCTATCTTGTTTTATAGAAATTTTGTCATATTCCGTGCGATGACTCGCGAATAAGGATAGAATTCGCGCCGTTCAAATTCTAAATACTACGGAAGACACAATGGCCGACAATTATTTATTCACTTCAGAATCCGTTTCTGAAGGACACCCTGACAAAGTAGCAGATCAAATTTCTGATGCTGTGGTTGATGCAATTTTCGCTGAAGATAAAACGGCACGTATTGCTTGTGAAACCATGGTTAATACCGGCATGGTGGTGCTTTCTGGTGAAATCACTACGTCGACTTATGTTGATATGCAGGAAATAGCTCGTCAGACCATTAAGGAAATTGGATACGACCATTCTGATATGGGATTTGACTGGGAATCTTGTGCAGTACTGGTCTCAATTGATAAGCAATCGCCGGATATCGCGCAAGGTGTCAATGAAGGCGAAGGTCTGGATTTAAATCAGGGAGCGGGTGATCAGGGTTTAATGTTTGGTTATGCTTGTAATGAGACCGATGTGTTGATGCCATTTCCGATTACTTACTCTCATTTATTAGTTAAGAAACAAGCTGAAGTTCGTAAAAATGGCTTATTGCCTTGGTTACGACCTGATGCAAAATCTCAGGTTACTGTGGTTTATGAAGATGGTAAACCGGCTTCAATCGATACCGTTGTTTTGTCGACACAGCACAATCCTGAGATTGAGCACAAAGATTTAGAAGAAGCCGTCATTCAGGAAATTATTAAGCCGGTTCTTCCTGAAAATATGATTACCAGTAAAACACGTTATCTGGTGAATCCTACCGGACGCTTTGTTATTGGTGGTCCGGTTGGTGATTGTGGTTTAACCGGTCGTAAGATTATTGTTGATACCTATGGTGGTATGGCGCGTCACGGTGGCGGTGCATTTTCCGGCAAAGACCCTTCAAAAGTGGATCGTTCTGCTGCATACGCTGCACGTTATGTTGCCAAGAATGTGGTTGCCGCTGGTCTTGCTGATCGTTGTGAATTACAACTTTCATATGCGATTGGTGTCGCTGAACCAACTTCTATTAGTGTTGAAACATTTGGTACCGGCAAAATAGATGAAGCAAAATTAGTTGAACTTATACGTGAGCATTTTGACTTAAGACCTAAAGGCATTATCAATATGCTTGATTTACTACGGCCTATTTATCGACAAACAGCGGCCTATGGTCATTTTGGTCGTAGCGATATTGATTTACCTTGGGAAAGAACAGATAAAGCGGATGCTTTACGTAACGCTTAATTTGTAGAGGTTTTTCCTAAAGATTCATTAAATTTTGTCGCTAACAGTTTTATCTTGAAGCGGGTCAGTTTATACTCCCGCTTTTTCTCACAACCGTAGTTCTGAGGAGCGTTGCGACGGATAGAAGTAGATATCCGCTAGGCTTGGAACAAACACGGAAAATGAACAACGACGCTCGCTTATATTGTTATATAGGAGAACAACATGAGCGTAGCTGAAACACCTGATTACTCAATTGCGGACATTTCTTTGGCTGGATGGGGCCATAAAGAAATTCGTATTGCTGAAACTGAAATGCCCGGCTTAATGTCTATTCGTGAAGAATATGGTAGCGAGCAGCCTTTAAAAGGTGCGCGTATTGCGGGCTCATTACACATGACTATCCAAACTGCGGTTCTTATCGAAACGTTACGCGCTCTAGGCGCGGAAGTTCGTTGGGTATCATGTAATATTTTCTCAACACAAGATCATGCTGCTGCAGCGATAGCGGATCAGAATATTCCTGTATTTGCCCATAAGGGTGAAACCCTTGATGAGTATTGGGATTTTACCCATCGTATGATGAGATGGGATGATGGCGGTTCACCAAACATGATTCTTGATGATGGCGGCGATGCCACCATGTTATTAATACTCGGCAGCAAAGCTGAAAAAGATATTTCTGTTCTTGATAACCCAGGTTCGGAAGAAGAGATCTGCATGTTCAATGCGATGAAGAAAAAATTAGCAGAAGACAGCACATTTTATTCTCGCACCTTGGCATGTATCCAAGGTGTAACCGAAGAAACCACAACTGGTGTTCAACGTCTATATCAATTGAAAGAGAAAGGTGATTTACCATTCCCTGCAATTAACGTTAATGACTCTGTTACCAAATCAAAATTTGATAACCTTTATGGTTGTCGTGAATCTTTGGTCGACGGTATCAAACGCGCAACAGATGTGATGGTAGCTGGTAAAGTTGCATTAGTATTGGGTTACGGTGATGTCGGTAAAGGCTGTGCGCAATCTTTACGTGGTCTTGGTGCAACGGTATGGGTAACAGAAATTGATCCTATTTGTGCACTTCAGGCTTCTATGGAAGGCTACCGTGTTGTCAAGATGGATGATGTTTGCGACCAAGTTGATATCTTTGTTACGACAACCGGTAACTTCAATGTGATTCAACATGATCATATGGTGAAAATGAAAGATCAGGCGATCGTTTCTAATATCGGACACTTCGACAATGAAATTGATGTTGCCAGTCTTGAAAAATATGAGTGGGAAGAAATAAAACCACAAGTTGATCACGTTATCTTTCCTGACGGCTCACGCATTATTCTGTTAGCTAAGGGACGTTTAGTAAACCTGGGTTGCGCAACAGGTCATCCAAGTTTCGTTATGTCTAATTCTTTTACGAACCAGGTTTTAGCTCAAATTGAGTTATTTACCAAAGGTGAGAACTATGAAAAAGACGTTTACGTTCTTCCAAAACATCTGGACGAAAAAGTCGCACATTTACATCTTGGCAGAATTGGTGCGAAGCTAACTAGACTAACTAAAGAGCAAGCTGCATATATTAATGTGACGGTGGATGGTCCTTTCAAACCAGATCGTTACAGATATTAGACTAAGTATTTGGAGACAGGCATATTGCCTGTCTCCAATTTAGATAATAACGTTTACATTTCATAGGTTTTAAAATGGAATCACAAAAACAATACAAACCAAAATTCAGTTTTGAATTTTATCCGCCAAAAACACCTGAAGCGATAGGTAAGTTACAAACTACTCAAGCAGAATTAGCCAAGCTGAAACCGGACTTTTTCTCAGTTACATTTGGAGCTGGTGGTAGTACTCGTGATATGACGTTTGAAACAGTCATGGATATACGTGAAAAGACAGGAATAGAAGCTGCACCTCATATTTCATGTATAGGCAGTCAAACAGATGAAATCAAAAGTATATTAGATAAGTATATTGAAAGCGGTATAAAAAGAATCGTTGCGCTTCGTGGTGATTTGCCATCTGGCTCAGTTGGTTATGGCCAATTTCGTTATGCTAATGAACTGGTGGAATTCATACGCAAGGAAACCGGTGATCATTTCCATATTGAGGTTGCCGCTTATCCAGAGTTTCACCCACAAGCACCGAACCCCAAATCGGATATGGAAAATTTCAAGAAGAAAGTTGATGCTGGCGCTAATAGTGCAATCACGCAGTATTTTTATAACCCGTATGCCTATTATAGTTTTATTGATAACTGTGAAAAATTGGGAGTAAGCATCCCTATTGTTGCGGGTATTATGCCCATAGTGAGCTGTACTCAATTAGTCCGTTTTTCTGAGAGTTGCGGAGCTGAAATACCTCGATGGATACTTAAGCGACTTCAGGAGTTTGGCGACGACCGCGTCTCTATTCGACAGTTTGGCATTGATGTAACAACGGAATTATGTGAGCAATTACTTACTAACGGTGCGCCTGGCTTACATTTTTACTCGATGAATCAATCAGTTGCAAGTGTCGCTATTTGGCGAAATCTTGGTATAGATCAAAGAGTTAGTGATTAAAAAAACCAGGCTGTTAAAAGCCTGGTTTTTTATAAAATTCCTCCTTCCCTTATCTTCTTCTAAAATTACTTTAATTGTACTTGCTGTTACAGTTGTAAGACTGTATGTTTGAAGGTGAAAGTATTTAGGAATCAACGCTTTGGCAGCGAATGTTAAAAGATTAGATATGCATATAAGTGCAGAAAAGCCCTTATTATTGTTTGTCGATGATGATCCCATCATTGTCGACGCACTCGCCATCGTCTTGGAAAAAGATTTTGATGTCATTACAGCGGATTCTCGAAAACAGGTTAAATCATTATTACAGGATCTATCAGTCAAACCATCTCTCGCCTTAGTTGATCTTGGATTGCCGCCAAAACCGCATTCTCCAGATGAGGGTTTTAAGCTTATCGAAGAATTAATGCTGCTAAACGATAGTTTTAAGGTTCTTGTTTTATCGGGTCAAAATGAAGATATAAATGTTCATCATGCGTTAACTTTGGGAGCGGTTGATTTTATTCCAAAGCCTTGTGACATGTCATTACTCAAGTCCAGATTGGAATATCAAATGACGATGTTGCAAGCTGAGTCATCAGAAAAAGAATTTGCAGCAAATGAAACGAAATTACTTGGTGAAAGTACAGCACTTAAAACATTACGAGATTTAATCAAACAATTTGCAGATACGCCTTTTCCTGTTTTGGTCGAAGGAGAATCAGGGACTGGTAAAGAGCTAGTTGCAGAAGAGTTACATCATTCTAGTAATCGTTCTAAATTGCCCTTTTTAACAATAAATTGTGCAGCATTCACCCCGGAGTTATTAGAAGCACAGTTATTTGGACATACAAAAGGAGCATTCACAGGGGCATCTTCTGAGCGACCTGGTTTTTTTGAAGAGGCTGGTGAAGGAACGTTATTTCTCGATGAGGTTGGTGAACTGCCATTGCCATTACAATCAAAGTTATTACGTGTATTAGAAAACGGTGAGTTTTATCGAATTGGTGAAACCAAACCACGTTTATCAAAAGCACGAATTATTACAGCAACGAATAGGGACTTAAAAGAAGAAATACGGTCAGGTAGTTTTCGTCAAGATTTATATCACCGACTGTGTGTATTGACGATTCATGTCCCAGAATTAAGGGAGCGTGGAAATGATGTACTTATCTTATTGGATTATTTCAGAAGCATGTATGCTGCTGGAAACCCGTTATTCGATTTAGCTGATGAGGCAGAGTCTGTACTGGAACAATATAGTTTTCCGGGTAATATTAGAGAGCTTAGAAATATTGTCATCCGCTTATCTGCCAAGCATTCAGGGAAAGTGGTTTCCGCACAAAATCTACAGGAAGAATTAGAAAGCGATTTTGAACCAGACGCAAATGGCGTTGGCGATGAAGATGGATTTGTTGAGCAAGAGTTGAAAGATAGACATTTTCATTTGGATGACAAAATGTCTGAATGGGAAAGAAAGTATATTAATCACGCTTTATTAAAATGTAATGGAAATTTGAGTAAAGCTGCACGAATGTTGGGCGTAAACCGGACTACACTCTATAGTAGACTCCAGCGTCTCAATATAGATACAAGCTCGGAATGAGATTACGGTAAATATTATGTACTACGATTATTTTGGCTTAAAACAACCGCCTTTCAAAATAACTCCAGATACGAGTTTGTTTTTTCCTGGTGGAGATCGTGGTGCTATTTTAGATGCCTTAATTTATGCCATTGTTAGCGGTGAGGGAATCGTAAAATTAGTTGGCGAAGTCGGCAGTGGCAAAACAACGTTATGTCGAATGCTTGAAAAAGAGCTGCCGAAGAATGTTGAAATAGTTTATCTGGCAAACCCGAGTTTATCTCCCGATAACATTTTGCATGCCATTGCTTTTGAGCTTAATTTAAAAGTTCGACCAGATGATAGTCGATTAAAAGTAATGAACTCGTTACAAAATTACTTACTTGAACGTCATGCAGAAAATAAACAGATCGTTGTTTTTGTGGAAGAAGCGCAGAGCATGCCCATCGCAACACTTGAAGAAATTCGTTTGCTGAGTAATCTTGAGACAGCTCAAAATAAATTATTACAAATTGTAATTTTTGGCCAACCTGAATTAGACATTATGATTTCTAAACCTGAAATCAGGCAGCTAAAAGAAAGAATTACCTACAGTTTTTATTTGTCTCCATTTAAACCTGATGAAGTTAAAGATTATATAAATTCGCGTTTACGTTCTTGCGGGTATCGTTCAGTTGAATTATTTAACGATAAAGCAGTTAAAGTTATTTCGAAATATTCAAATGGTTTGTTGCGAAGAATTAATATTCTGGCGGATAAAGCATTATTGGCTAGTTATGCTGATAATGTTAATACAGTGACAGCTAAGCACGTGCACCTTGCAGCGAGAGAAACAGAGTTTGTTGACATACAACCTTTTGCATTCTTTCGATGGGGTTTAATTAGTCTTTCAGTCATGCTTATTGTTGCATTAGTAATATTTTTACCACGTCTAGGTATTTTATCATCGGAACTAAACGAAGTAGCCTCGATAGACAATAGTTCTAAAGTATTGACAGAAAAATCTGAAATTATAAATACGGGTAATACATCATTAATGTTGGTTAAAGAAGCACGTCAAAGCGTAGTTCAAACAAATGAAAACGATGTGACCTTAGATAAATCAAAATCAGCTTCTAATGATGAACTATTAGAGGATGAAATAGCAATTGTTGAAATAAAACGTATTGAAAAAGAAGTATACGTTGCCAGACCAAGCGTTGATGAACTGCAATTGGCCGAATGGCAGTCTACAGAAAATAATGTTTACTTCTATCCAGAGAAACTAGCTAATGAGTCGGTACATGTAGCAAGCGTACAAGATAATTTAACTGAAAGTGGAATGCTTGAAATACGAGATTTAATAAAAGCAGTTAGTGAACATGGCGAGGATGACATGGCATTATTAAATCAGTTGACAATATTGCCTTCAGAGACAGCAATTAATCATGAGTCAGTAGCTACAGAGCTTACCTGTAAGCTCTGTAGTACAATAATTTATAGACCTTTAAAAGAAAATAAAAACCTGTAAACCAGTAATTGTGACTATGAATATTTATAAATATACGAATGTAGAAATTTGGGGGCAATATTAATAATGATTAAAAATATCATTTTGTTTGCAGTGATGATGTTCATCTGTGCATGTGCTGAAATTGAACCTCAGCCATTTGAACCATCGACTGGACATATTAATACAGAAGAGACGCTTGCAGTCGATTCAACTATTCCTGAATTAGTTGAGCAAGTTCCTTTATTGCCGGAACCAACGCCAACAGAGCCGCCAGAGCGCTATACCGTTGTCGTCAATGAAGTGCCGGTCAAAGAATTATTGTTTGCCTTGGCACGAGATGCCAAAGTTAACGTTGATATTCATCCTGAAATTGAAGGTGTAGTAACTATTAACGCTGTTGAGCAAACCTTGCCGCAGATTTTAAAGCGTATTTCAAATCAGGTTGATATTCGTTATCGACAAGATGGCAATAATCTGGTCATTTCTAAAGACACGCCATTTTTGCGAACCTATAAAGTTGATTATGTAAACTTATCAAGAGATACAACAAGTACGAGTTCTGTTTCAACACAGATATCGTCTACAAGCGGGGGCGATGCCGAGGGCAGCAGCAGTGGTGGGAATGAATCTACTACGGATGTCTCTACAGAATCAACACATCATTTTTGGTCAAGACTGGTCTCTAATATTTCGGCAATTTTGAACGAAGAATCATCTGCTGCATCTGGTGGTGAGATAGCTGTTACCAATACTGTTATTCCTAACCCTGAGTCAGGCATTTTGACGGTTAGAGCTACTGCAGTTCAACATGAACAAGTACGATCTTTTATAGATCGAGTGCTTGTTAGTGCAAAACGACAGGTCATGATTCAATCAACTATAGTCGAAGTAACTCTGAATGAGAGATACCAGGCGGGTATAGATTGGAATGCATTAAGTACGGGACTTTTCAATATAGCATCGGTAACGGCTGCTGGAATTCCAACATTTGTTGCCGGAGCAACTACTAGCTCATTCGTCCTGAGTACCAACGAGGATAGTAATAATCAAATTGGTACAAATCCTACAAGTAATGCGGATAACATTGGCGCTACGGTTACTTTATTAGATCAATTTGGTGATACAAATATCCTCTCCAGCCCGCAAATTATGGCACTTAATAATCAAACGGCATTATTAAAGGTCGTTGAAAATCGGGTTTATTTTGAAGTTGATGCTGAAACTACATCTACACAAGGTGTACAAACAACAACAGTTGATACGACAGCTAAAACGGTACCTGTCGGTATTGTTATGTCAGT
>JAJFKK010000083.1 GCA_021773245.1 Gammaproteobacteria bacterium
AATTCAAGAAAATAATAAAGTATCTGGACGTTATTGTATTATTGGCGAGCCAACAGGATTGAAACCAATACACACGCATAAAGGAATCATTATTGAAGAGATTCTGATAGAAGGGCGTTCCGGACATTCTAGCAATCCTAAATTAGGTAACAGCGCACTTGAAGGCATGCATGATGTTATTTCTGCATTGCGTGCATGGCGTGATGAATTACAGACTGAGTTTATAAATGAGGATTTTCAAATACCAGTGCCGACTATGAATTTCGGAAGAATTCATGGTGGAGATAGTCCAAATCGGATATGTGCGAGTTGTGAATTATCTTTGGATTTGAGAATGTTGCCGGGGATGAAGCTTCAGGAATTAAACGATAAATTACGAAATAAAGTTAAAGACACATTAGCTGCATCAGGCTTAAACGTTGAGTTTAATGCAATGTTTGCTGGTGTCCCGCCAATGCAGACATCTAAAAACAGTGAGATAATTACCTTAAGTGAAAAGTTGACGAGCCATCCTTCTGAATCAGTAGCATTTGGTACAGAAGGGCCATTTTATAATGACATGGGCATAGAAACGGTTATTCTTGGCCCCGGTGATATTGACGTAGCGCATCAACCGAACGAATATTTACAAATAGATAGAATTGAACCGATGGTTAATATCTTGTCAAAGATGCTAATTCATTTTTGTGAGGGGAAGTAAAAGTAGTGAGTAATAGCAACAATCAATCTTTTATCGATTGCTTTAGAAATGCAGCACCATATATACATGCTCATCATGGCAGAACCTTTGTTTTGCAAATTGGTGGCGATGTTGTTGCGTCTGAAAAATTTACTCATTTGATACACGATCTCGCCCTACTCAATAGTTTGGCAGTCAAACTGGTTATTGTATTTGGTGCAAGACCGCAGATAGATGCGCTATTAAAAGAAAGAAACGTGACGCCACAATATAATGGTGCATTACGTGTTACCGATGAAATTTCTATGAGTAGTGTTAAGCAAGCTGTTGGCGATGTGAAGTTTCAAATAGAGGCGTTGTTGTCTATGGGCTTACCCAATTCACCCATGGCAGAATCAGCTATTAAAGTTGCATCAGGTAATTATGTTACTGGCAGACCTTATGGTGTAGTTAACGGCGTTGATCTTGAATTAACCGGAAAAGTAAGAAGCGTTGAAAAGGAAACGATTAAAGCACGACTTGATGCAGGAGAAATTGTTCTTATCCCGCCGATGGGTTACTCGGCAACAGGCGAGATTTTTAATTTAAGTTCTATTCAAGTTGCATCACAAGTTGCTGTTGAATTATCTGCAGATAAATTAATTATGATTAATTCTGATTCAGTAATTAAAAATGATAAAGGTGAAACGATAAGACAGCTTACTTGCGAGCAAGCAATGTCACAAATTGATCCAAAAAATAAAAATCAGATTGATGAAACACCTTCAACCGCTTTAGCTTTGGGAATTAAAGCTTGTGAATCAGGCGTAAAGCGAATTCACTATATCGATCAAAATATTGATGGTGGTGTTTTACAAGAACTCTTTACTCGTGACGGTGTTGGTACTTTATTAAGCGGTGCACCTTTTGACACGATTCATCAGGCGACCTTTAGCGATATTGGTGGCATTCTTGAATTAATAGAGCCGTTGGAAGAAGAGGGCGTGCTTGTTAAGCGATCACGAGAAACGATAGAAACAGATATTAAGGATTATATTGTATTGGTTAGAGATGGAAGTGTTATTGCCTGTGCCGCATTACATCATTACCCAGAAGATAATGTAATGGAGTTAGCCTGCATGGCAGTACATCCTGATTATCAGAATGATGGTAAAGGCGATATGTTATATAAGTTTATCGAATCAATCGCGATTGAGAACAAGGCAACGATACTTTTTGTTTTGACAACACAAACCGAACATTGGTTTATTGAAAGAGGTTTTTCAGAAACAAAAATAGAATCGTTACCTGTGCAAAAACAGGATATTTATAATTTTCAACGTAACTCAAAAACGTTGATGAAAAAACTTGCTGCCAACTAAGTCGTTTCCACTTGATTGACACAGACAAGTTCTGCAATAAAAGTCTTCATTGTTAAAAGGAAAAGTGAAGCACCTGATTATTGTTATCCATTAAAACTGCAACATAGCATTACCTTTATAAAGGTAGTCTTTTTTCATCACTTGTTGTCAGATTGTTCCATTTTGCGGCATTATTTTTGTAAAAAGATAATGTTATTAACATATTACAAATTGTTATTTTGAATTTGTTTAATTCTTGATATATGATGCACCGCACAAATTTCAGTATTACTCTGAAATTTTAATAAAAGATTTCCTCTTTTGGCTACCGGCTCAGTAAATACATTAGTCGTAAACAGTATTTTTGAGTTGTATAACGATGAAAGATAAAAATGAAAGATATAAATGCACATGGCCCAGATTTTGGGACCATTAACTACCAGCAATGTGTCGTCAATCTTGATGATGCAATAATCAAAATTAACAAAATCTCGTGCAAGAACATGGAAGATGTTCTTGGTGGTTTTGGACGATCATATCAAATTCTGGCGAAACGCAATGTCAAAAAAGCGTATAGCATAGAAAATCCGCTGATTGTATCCACTGGCTTACTTACCGGCACACAGATAATGACTGGTTTAAGAACTTACTTCTCCAGTTACAGTCCGCTCAAGGTATCGAACAAAGGTTTGCCTGGCGCGATGTGGTCTGCTGCAAGTGGTAAATTTGGCAGCAAATTACGTTGGACAGGTATTGATGAAATTATTTTTGAAGGACGTTCGGAAACACCGGTTATGTTGCACGTCCAGCAAAATGATAATGGTCCACAAATAAAACTAATCCCGGCCGAAAAATATTTAGGCTTAAGTTGCCATGGAAAAATCATGGCGTTGCGAGAAGAATTTGATGATTGTCACTTCGCTGTTATTGGTGAAGCAGGTGAGAACTATCAACACTGTTATTTTGGATCTGTCGGTTGCAGTACTGAAAACTTGATGAAATCAAATGACGATAAATGTCGTTGGGCCGGACGTGCTGGCATGGGCTCTATTATGGGCTATAAAAACATACTGGGTATTATTGCTGATTCACGGGATGAAAAAATTCCGCTACCAAACGATATTAAAGAACTGAATAAGTTTATCGCCAGTGGGCCGGGTTCGCGAAAATATCGCGAAGTCAAAAAAGGCGGTCTGGGTGGCACATGGTCTAATTATGTCGCATTAGGGAAGTTAAATATTGTCCCTGAAAATAATTTTCGTCCTCAGGCAAATAGCAATGCACACAGACTGGAACGACAGGAAGTTGAAAAAGATTTTATTGTAAAAGGTGAAAACTGTTTTCGATGTGCGATTGCTTGTCATAAAAATATTTATCAAAAAGAAGCAGATGGTTCGAAAGGAAAATTTCTTACGAAGTTTGATTACGAACCTCTCAATTTGATGTCTACCAATCTTGGTATTCATGATGGTGGACAGGCAGCAGAACTGGTCGGTCTTTGTGATCATTTTGGTATGGATTCGATTTCATTGGGTGTCACTATTTCCTATGTGCTCGACTATAACAGCCGCCACCCTGAAACACCTTTGCTTAATGGTGCGAGCTTCGGTGACTTTGAAAAAATACATGAACTGGTTATTCAGACCGGTAAAGGTCAATGTGAATCAATCGGGCGTGGAGTAAAGAAACTTTCTGAGTCACTTGATGAAACAAGCTACGCCATGCATGTTAAAGGTCTTGAGTTACCTTCGTATTTACCTGAAACCAACCCTGGCTATATTTGGGCTATTGCTGGTGGCCACATGAGCATGCAAACTTATGGCTTGCTCGCTGCCGATGGTGATACCTCAATGGAATACTGGGTCAATGCTATTGTAAACAAAGGTCTTTACATGGTTCGTGATGATTTAATCGGGGTTTGCAAATTTTCCAATCTGGATAATCCAAGACTTGTCTCGGCGATTGAAACGTTGACGGGATTATCAATCAATGAACAGGAACTACGTGATGCTGTACGGAATGCATTCATTCGTGGTTTATGGTTAGAGCAGAAACAAGGATTTAATGATAGTGATTATGTTTTACCGGAACAGAGTGTCACAGAGCATAATGAACATATAAAGGTAACTACGTTTCTAACACCGGAATATATTAAAGAACTAAAGCAACGGGTCTTTCATACCTTTAATCAGGAAATAGAAGAGCTATGTCAGGAACTCGAAAAGTTATGTGCCTGAAGCTACGTTTATCTCCTTCATTACATGATGAAGCTGGCGGCCAACTTGAACTCGAATTAACGGGCTTAACCGTTGGTGAATGTTTGGAAAAAACGAAACATCTATTTCCTGATATAGCAGCTAAAATCTGGAAACAAGGTTATTTAAACCCTCAGGTTTTATTATTTCATAATAATACTTTGGTCAGAGAGCACGATTTTTCTACTACTGTAAAGAATAAGGATGTATTGGATGTGATTCCCGCAATAGAAGGCGGCTGATTAAGAAACTACAGCGGAAATCAAAAGCGTTGATTAAAATATTTAATCAATAATTAAACGTTCTACTAATGATGTTTCAGTAAACGCTATATTGCAGCTCCTTCAAGTTCTTCTTCTTTTATAGCGACTTTAATATCATTGTTTTCTAATTTCACAATAACATGGCCACCATGTTCAAGTTTACCGAAGAGTAATTCTTCAGCTAAAGGACGTTTAACTTTGTCTTGAATTAAGCGAGCCATTGGACGAGCACCCATAACCTTGTCATAACCATTTTCCGCCATCCAATGACGTGCGTCTTCTGTGATTTCAACCGTGACTTTCTTTTCATCAAGCTGTGCTTCAAGTTCAATCAGGAATTTATCAACAACATTCGAAATAGTTCTCTTGTCGAGTGAATTAAATTGAATGATCGCATCCAAACGATTTCTAAATTCCGGACTGAACATTTGTTTGATGCTTTCCATTGAATCACCGGCATGATCCTGATTCGTAAAACCTACAGAAGCTCTACTCATTAGTTCAGCACCCGCATTAGTCGTCATGACAATAATGACGTTTCGAAAATCAGTTTTACGGCCGTTAGAATCAGTTAAGGTGCCATGATCAAATACCTGTAGTAATAGATTAAATACGTCGGGATGTGCTTTTTCCATTTCATCAAGTAACAAGACACAATGTGGTTGTTTATTAATGGCATCTGTTAATAAACCACCTTGATCAAAGCCAACATAACCTGGAGGTGCACCAATCAATCTTGAAACTGTATGACGTTCCATATATTCAGACATATCAAAGCGAACCAACTCGACACCCATTTGCATGGCAAGTTGTCGAGTTACTTCTGTTTTACCTACACCTGTAGGACCAGCAAAAAGAAAGTTACCGATCGGTTTTTGTGGATTACCCAAACCAGAACGAGACATTTTTATTGCATTTGATAATGTACCAATCGCTTCATCTTGACCGAATACCACCATTTTAAGATTACGTTCTAAATTCTTGATCACATCCTTGTCGGAACTTGTGACTGTTTTTGCAGGAATACGCGCAATCTTGGCTATGATATTTTCAATATCATGAACACCTATAGTTTTTTTACGTTTTGAAGATGGTAACAATTGTTGGGCTGCGCCAGCTTCATCAATCACGTCTATGGCTTTGTCAGGTAAGTGACGATCATTAATATAACGTTCGGTCAGTTCAGCTGCCGTTCGTAACGCTTGATTCGTGTATCGTATTTGATGATGTTCTTCGAATCGTGGTTTTAAGCCTTGTAATATTTTTACCGTTTCATCAACTGAAGGTTCTTCAACATCAATTTTTTGAAAACGCCTTGCTAGCGCACGGTCTTTTTCAAAGATGCCGCGATATTCTTGATAGGTAGTAGAACCGATACATTTTAATTCACCTGAAGCCAATACAGGTTTAATAATATTTGATGCATCCATTACACCACCGGATGTTGCACCGGCACCGATGATAGTATGTATTTCATCGATAAATAATACCGCTCCGGTTTGTTTCTTTAGTTGAGAGATGACCGCTTTTAAACGCTTTTCAAAATCACCGCGATATTTTGTTCCCGCAAGTAAGGCACCAAGGTCGAGTGAATAAATGACACTATCCTTTAATACATCAGGTATATCGCCATCAACAATAAGTTTTGCAAGGCCTTCTGCAATAGCTGTTTTACCCACACCAGCTTCACCGACATATAAAGGATTATTTTTACGGCGACGACAAAGGATTTGAATCGTTCGTTGTACTTCAGTTTGTCTGCCGATCAATGGGTCTATCTTACCTTGCCTTGCTTGCTCATTCAGATTGTCCGCATAAGCATCCAGAGGGTTGTTGCCGGCTTCTTCCGGACGTGACTCTTCATCAATCTCATTAAAATGTTCATCACTATCTTCATCATCAGTAATTTTAGCTATGCCATGAGATAGAAAATTAACAGCATCTAAACGAGCAACATTTTGCTGGCTTAAAAAATAAGCTGCATGTGATTCACGCTCACCAAAAATTGCGATCAAAACATTTGCACCACTGACTTCTTTCTTACCTGAAGATTGAACATGAAAAACAGCGCGTTGTAGTACACGTTGAAATCCGAGAGTCGGTTGCGTTTCACGCTCATCATCATCATCGATGATGGGAGAATTTTCTTGTATGAACGTGACCAGGTCACTGTGTAGACCATTTAGGTTAGCGCCGCATGCATCAAGAACGCGTGTTGCTGATGGATTTTCGAGTAATGCAAGTAGTAAATGTTCTACGGTCATAAATTCATGACGAAGCTCTCTTGCTTCTCTAAATGCATTGTTGAGTGTTAGTTCGAGTTCTTTATCTAGCATAGAATTTACCTTTAGGCTTTTTCCAAAGTGCAAAGAAGAGGATGTTGGTTTTCTCGTGAATACTCATTTACTAATGAAACTTTTGTTTCGGCAATCTCATGTGTAAATATTCCACAAACACCTTTACCGTGCGTGTGGACATCTAACATGATGCGTGTTGCATTCTCTCGGTCTATTGAAAAAAACACTTCCAATACATGGACAACAAAATCCATAGGCGTGTAGTCATCATTCATTAAAACGACTTTATATAATGGAGGTCGTTTTAACTTTGGTTTGGCTTCCTGAGTGGCCAAATCATCTTCATGGTGGTTGTCAGTATTTTCTGACATAAATCTTACTCATTATTTATAATTAATTAATCTTTTTCGAATATGCTATGTACTAATAATGATACCTTGGCATGGGTATTTTCAAGTACTTTTTAAATTTGTTTAGACGCATCTTTTGTGCCATGTGTTATATGAGGTCGAATCGTTTTAATTTCAATCTGCCTGTTTTCTATGGCCTTATTTTCTACATTAAAATGCTCTATTGCTTGAGGATCAATGCAGTGTATAAATTCGCGTGCGGCAGGGGAAATGATTTTACCTTTGCGAAGGAATAAACCGTAGGTTCTTTTAGGAAAATACTCGGTTAATGGCATACGACCAAGACTTTCTTTTCCTGAGAGACAAATATCGGTGACTATAGATATTCCCAAGCCATTTTCCACATATTTTTTCAGTACTTCCCAACCTCCAGCCTCTAAATTCACTTTATAATCAACGTTATACTGTTTAAAGACCAAGTCGACCATTTGCCAGGTAGACATATGCTGGGGCGACAATATTAAGCCGTATTGGCTAATGTCATGCATACTTAATTTTTTATTCTTCAACAATGGATGGCCAATTGGCGTGATCAGAACAGGTTCAAATGTATACACTGGTAAATAGAAGACATCATCTGGCACATTCAAAGTAGAACCAATCGCGAAATCAACCTCACCATTACGTACTTTTTCAACACCATCAGCAGCACTGCCGTTATTTAGTTTGATATGAACATCAGGAAAAGTATTCGTATAACGCTTAATAATGTCGGGTAACGTATACAGAATGATCGATTCAACGGCAGCGATATTCAGGCTACCGACAACAGAATGCTTACATTTCTCTTCAAAACTTTGCGGTAATGTTTCCAGTCCTTCTACCAACGGTAAGGACATCTCAAATAACATGTCACCTTCCGCGGTTAATTCGATTCTAGGGCCTTTACGCAAGAATAGTTTTTGCTTTAGATCTTTCTCAAGTGATTGAATCAAAAGGGAAATAGATGGCTGACTGAGAAACATTTGTTCGGCTGCTTTGGACATACTTTTGAATTGCGCGCTGAAGCAAAATGCACGTAATTGTTTAAGACGATTTTGTTTATAGTAGAAACGGTCCATAAGTCATTATTATATCTCAAGTATTAGTATTATTAATACTTATTATTAACATAATTAGCTTGCTAAATAGTAGATATCTCATTATTTTTAGCGTCCCTAAAATTTAGCGCCGTATTTTTTAGATTTGGCGGACTTGAAAACATTGGGACATGAGTCGAATTTGACATGACTCGTCTTTATATAAAGTAGGAGGTAGCAGCCATGAGCAGCAGAGAACAACAAATTAAAGATTTAGAAAAAGACTGGGCAACAAACCCACGTTGGGCAAATGTTAAACGTGATTATTCTGCTGAAGACGTTGTACGTCTACGCGGTAGTGTTCAGCCTGAGCATACACTTGCACAAAGAGGTGCTGAAAAGCTTTGGGAAAAAGTGAATGGTACATCTAAAAAAGGTTATGTGAACGCTTTTGGTGCTATTACTGCGGGTCAAGCGATGCAACAAGCTAAAGCGGGTTTAGAAGCAGTGTATTTATCAGGTTGGCAGGTTGCTGCTGACGGTAATACGTCTGAAACCATGTATCCGGATCAGTCTTTGTATGCATACGATTCTGTTCCAACTATGGTTCGTCGTATCAATAACACCTTTAAACGTGCTGATGAAATCCAATGGAAAAACATTGCTGATGGCAAAGTATCAGAAGAAGAAGCTATCGATTTCTTCCTACCTATCGTAGCTGACGCTGAAGCCGGTTTCGGTGGTGTATTGAACGCGTTTGAATTAATGAAGAACATGATTTCTGCTGGTGCGGCTGGTGCTCACTTTGAAGATCAACTTGCTGCTGTTAAGAAGTGTGGTCACATGGGCGGTAAAGTATTAGTTCCAACTCAAGAAGCTGTACAAAAATTGACTGCTGCTCGTATGGCAGCAGACGTTATGGGTACATCTACAATTGTTTTAGCTCGTACCGATGCTGAAGCAGCAAATCTAGTAACCAGTGATTTTGATGAAAATGATAAGCCATTCCTTACTGGTGAACGTACACCTGAAGGTTTTTACCGAGTTAAAAATGGTATGGAACAAGCGATTAGTCGTGGTGTTGCTTATGCTCCATATGCTGATTTAGTTTGGTGTGAAACCGGTACGCCTGATATTGGCTTTGCGCGTGAATTTGCAGAAGCTGTACAAGCAGCGGTTCCTGGTCAATTGATGTCTTATAACTGTTCGCCTTCTTTCAACTGGAAGAAGAACCTAAGTGACTCTCAAATTGCCAGCTTCCAGGAAGACTTGTCAGCACTAGGTTACAAGTTCCAATTCATTACATTGGCTGGTATTCACTTGAACTGGTATCGTACTTTTGACTTCGCACATAACTATGCACGAGGCGAAGGTATGAAGCATTACACCGAAATGGTTCAAGAGCCTGAATTTGAAGGTCGTGAACGCGGTTATACTTTCGTGTCTCATCAGCAAGAAGTGGGTGCGGGTTACTTCGATGATGTTACTACCGTAATTCAAGGTGGCGCATCTTCTGTAACTGCATTAACCGGTTCTACTGAAGAAGCACAGTTCGACGAAAAATAATTTGTCGTAACTTAAAGAAGTAAATTAAAAACCCCGCTTTATGCGGGGTTTTTTTACGCCTACAGGGAAGTAGGCGGTAGTGTCGAGTCAGGAACGGAGACCGAGACAGGATCTAGTGGAGAATATTTGTAATACTATTTTTTAGATTAATGTTCCCGATGAGCAGCAAATGCAATTTTATCTAGAAACGCCATCATTAAGGCAGAAACAACAAATGTCATATGGATTATGACGTACCACATTAATTTATTATCAGGAATTGTTTGTGCTTCCATAAATTTCTGTAAGAGATGAATAGAAGATATGGCCACAATTGAAGCGGCGACTTTAAGTTTCAGGCTTCCTGAATCCAGCTTGCCAAGCCAATCGAGTTTTTCAGCGCCTTCTTCCAAGTCAATCTTAGAGACAAAATTTTCATAGCTACTGAACATAACCATGACAATTAAGCTACCTACAAGAGCCATATCTATCATGGATAGTATATGCAAAATCAATTCAGCTTCGCTTAATGATAATATCGTAATAAGTGTATGAAATAACTCTTCAAAGAACTTTATGATCAATGCAATTAATGTCATTGAAAGTCCTAAAAATATCGGAGCTAGTAACCATCGACTTGCAAATAAAGTGCGTTCTATTAGTTTTTCCATTTTTTTTAATTTTTTAAAAGTTGTTCAAGAATATTTGTATAAATTATTGTTAGTGTTTCAAGATCATCAACGTTAACGCATTCATTAACTTTATGAATAGTGTCATTGCTTACACCAAGTTCAATCACTTCAGCACCAGTTGGCGCAATAAATCGTCCGTCTGATGTGCCGCCGCCAGTTGAACAGTCTGTTTCAATACCACAAACTGTTTTAATTGCGTCACAAGCAGCATCAACTAATTTACCCGTGTTGGTTAAAAAAGGCTGGCCAGATAACTTCCATTGAAGATCATAGTTGAGTTCATGTTTGTCTAACAATGCTGTGACTTTAGTTTTTAAATCATCTTCAGTCAGTTCTGTTGAAAAACGAAAGTTAAACAACAGTTTTACTGCGCCAGGAATTACATTTTCTACTCCTGTACCGGCATTGATGTTTGATATCTGAAAAGAGGTTGCTGGAAATGAATTATTACCTTGATCCCATTCTATTGATGAGATTTCTGCAAGAAATGCACTGGCACTGTGGATTGGGTTCTCGGCAAGTTCTGGAAAAGCAACATGACCCTGTATACCCTTAATGGTTAATATCGCGTTTAAAGAACCGCGACGACCAATACGAATGATATCGCCTAATTGTTTATCACTGGAAGGTTCACCAACAATACACCAATCAATTTTGATGTCATTGTCATTTAGATATTCAATTACTTTACGGGTACCATTGATTGAAGGACCTTCTTCATCGCTAGTAATAAGAAAAGCAATGATGCCATTGTGATTAGGATTTTTTTCTACAAATTGTTCAGCAGCAACAACCATGGCAGCAATGCCACCTTTCATGTCAGCCGCACCACGGCCGTAAAGCATGCCGTCAATTATTTCCGACTTAAAAGGATCCGTGTTCCAATCTTCCAAAGGTCCGGTTGGTACAACATCAGTATGTCCAGCAAAAGCAAACAAGGGTCCTGATGTACCATGAGTGATCCAAAGGTTATCTACATCTTCAAAACGTAAGTGTGTCGCTTTGAATCCAAGCTTTTCTAAACGTTCTGCAATTAACTTCTGACAACCACCATCTTCAGGTGTCACGGACTGTCTGTTAATTAATTCTTCTGTGAGTTTAAGTGTATCTGACATAAATATTTATCTTTAAAATACAGCGAGTAATTCTTCTACTTTATTGCGTTGATTAGTTTTACAGCTAATGGTTCTTCTTACCAAAAATTTTTCAGTCGTAGCACCTGCTTTCTTATAAAGTGCACGCGTATTATCGGTATTATGATTAGAAATAAGGACAGGAATTCCTTTTTTTGAAAGTTTAGCTGCCCATTCAGCTAATTCAATTTGTTCTTCCCAGCCAAAACCACCAGCAAAGTAATCGGTAAAATACGCTGTCTTTGATAATGGTGCATAAGGTGGATCACAATAAACTACATCACCTCGTTTAATTTGTTTCATTGTCTCGACAAAGCTGGCGTGGATAAATGTGGCTGACTGTGAAGCAGTATGAAAGTTTTCTATTTCTTTTTTCGGAAAATAAGGTTTTTTGTATCGGCCAAAAGGGGTATTGAATTCATGTTTTGAGTTATATCGGCAAAGTCCGTTATAGCAGTGGCGATTTAAGTATAAAAAAAGAGCTGATTTCAACCTGATATTTTTGCTGGAGTTGAATTGAGTTCGATATTGATAGTAGCGTTCTTCATTATTGCTCTCAGGTGTAAAAAATGATTGGCAATAATCAATAAATGACTTTTCATTTTTTTGTACATGCAGGTAAAGATTTATTAAATCTGGATTAGTGTCAGCCAATAAATATTTTTTATAGTCAGTATTTAAAAATACTGCGCCTGAACCAACAAAAGGCTCAACAAAACGCTTGCCCGGATCAAGTTTTTCATTGATTCGGTGAAGTAACCGGAATTTACCTCCAGGCCATTTTAAAAAAGGTTTTGTGAATGACACTTTATACGTTCTCGTCAGTTGCTATCGCTTTAATGCTTAGTGCATGTATTTCCGACTTCATTAGATCATTAACTGCGAGATAAACCAAGCGATGTTTTTCAATGAGACTCTTCCCATTGAATGCATCAGAAATAATAGTCACGGAAAAATGTCCCGCACCACTGGCTGCGCCAGCATGACCAGCATGAAGATGCGATTCATCGACAATATCCAACTGTGTTGGTTGTAACTGATTAGTTAGCCTTTCTCTTATGGCTTCAACGCGATTCATTTAGAATACTTTCTTGTACGGTTTAACAATCACTTTTTCATATACTCCTGCAGCGATATACGGATCGGCATCAGCCCAGGCTTGGGCATCTTCCAATGAATCAAATTCAGCAACGATTAAACTGCCTGTAAAACCATTCGGCCCTGGATCTTCGCTATCAATTTTAGGATGCGGACCCGCAGTGAGTAAGCGACCTTCATCTCTTAACAATTCTAGACGAGCGACATGATCGGCACGAACACTCATTCTTTTTTCCAGACTATCTTCAACATCTTGGCTGATTACTGCGTAATACATATTATGAATACCTCTCTTAATTATTTTTTTATCCGACTTCTTCGTTGTCTTGGTTTTCTGCGATCCTCATGTATTCATTATACACTCCGGTTCTCGAAAACCATCCGCCTCGAATTCGAATAAAAAAATGAATTAATAGAGGCATTCAACTTTATTTCTTATTCTTCTTCTTGTGGTGGAGTCTCTTCTTCTTCTTTAATATAGCGGTATAGATAAATACCCATGCCTATCATGAAGGTCAAATTAAGTAATGTCATACCCCATGCTTTGAAATTGACCCAAAATTCAGTGCTGAAATTAAAAGCAACATAAAGATTAACAAAGCCCATAAATATAAAAAATATTGCCCAGCTCATATTGATGTTCTTCCATACCTGAGTAGGTAGCTGTAATTTATCATCGGCCATATTTAACATACGTTGAAATAGTGTTTTTTCACCGTAGAATTGACTAACAATAAAAGCGATAGCAAAACACCAGTTAACAATAGTCGGTTTCCATTTAATGAAAGCTTCATTATGTAAATAAATCGTTAGTCCACCAAAAATAAGTACCACGACAAAGGTGATGAGGTGCATTTTTTCAAATTTTTTGTATAGCAGCCAATATAAACAAATTTGAATGAAACTCGCGATGATGATGGTATAGGTTGCTAAGTAAATACCTTGCTCACGATCTTCAGGAATGTAGAAAGCGATGAAAAAGGCAACAATTGGAAAAAAATCGAATAAAAATTTCATAAATTTAACTTTAATGTTTAATCGGGCATGATAGCAAAAAAATGATCTGACAGAGTACTATGACACAATATTTAAATATTCATCCGGAAAACCCACAAGCGAGATTGATTAGTCAGGCCGCTGATATTATTCGCAATGGGGGTTTGGCAATCTATCCGACAGATTCTTGTTACGCTATAGGTTGTCATTTGGGGGAAAAAGAGGCCGTTGATCGAATTCGACAGATAAGACAGCTCGATAAACATCATAATATGACCTTAATTTGCCGCGACCTTTCAGAAATTGCGATATATGCCAAGGTAAGTAACCCAGCATATCGCTTAATCAAATCGCATACTCCCGGGCCATATACATTTCTGTTGCGAGCAACCAAAGATGTACCCCGACGCCTTCAGCATTTAAAACGTAAAACAATCGGTTTAAGAGTGCCAGAAAACCCTATTGCTCAGGCCTTGCTCGAAAGTCTGGGCGAGCCGATGTTAACGACTAGCCTCATATTGCCCGAATCTGAATTACCTATGTCAGAAATTGAAGACATTAGAGAGAGCTTAAGTGAACAGGTTGATGTGATAATTGATGGCGGTGCCTGCGGAATTGAAGCGACGACGGTGATTGACTTGCTTGAAGGAGAACCGGTATTGCTCAGGCAAGGAAAAGGCGAAACTCATTTATAATATATTGCTGATCTCAGATAGTTAAAATTACTTGATCCTAGTTCATCAGGGCAGGGTATAATCACCGATTAGAAAATCCCTCAGGAGAGTGTTTTGTCCACAAGCGGTAAACAGCGGGTTTTGTCGGGAATGCGTCCGACAGGCCAGCTTCATCTAGGCCACTATCATGGCGTTCTTAAAAATTGGTTAGATTTACAACAGGAATACGAATGTTTCTTTTTCGTGGCGGATTGGCACGCGTTAACGACGGAATATGAAGATCCCTCAATCATAGAAAAAAGCGTTTGGGACATGGTGATCGATTGGTTAGCAGTGGGAGTTAACCCAGGCTCAGCCAAATTATTTATTCAGTCACGTGTTCCAGAGCATGCAGAATTGCAGATGTTACTGGGAATGAGTACGCCACTGAGTTGGTTGGAAAGAGTACCTAGTTACAAAGATCAGCAAGAGAAATTATCTAATAAAGACCTGACAACCTATGGTTTTCTGGGCTATCCCTTATTACAAACCGCCGACATTATTATGTATAAAGCAGGGCATGTGCCTGTTGGCGAAGATCAGGTTTCACATGTCGAATTAGCACGAGAAGTAGTTCGACGTTTTAATCATTTATACGGTCGCGAACCTGATTTTGAAGAAAAAGTAGAAGCGGCTATTAAAAAGATGGGCAAGAAAAACGCGCGTCTTTATCATGAATTACGTCGAAATTATCAAGAGCAGGGTGAAGCACAAGCTTTGGAAAAGGCGAGAGCATTACTCGAATCACAACAAAATATTAGTATTGGTGATCGCGAGCGTTTGTCGGGCTATCTTGATGGTGGTGGTAAAGCCATATTTCCTGAGCCGAAGGCTTTATTAACACCGGCGTCTAAAATGATGGGGCTTGATGGTCAGAAAATGTCGAAATCCTATGGCAATACGATTTCATTGCGAGAAAATCCAAACGTGGTCGAAGAAAAGATTAGAACCATGCCGACAGACCCCGCACGAGTTAGGTTGACTGATCCGGGTGAGCCGAGTAAATGTCCCGTTTGGAATTTACATCAAGTTTATTCTGATGATGAAACCAAGGAATGGGTGGTTGATGGTTGTACCAAGGCTAAAATTGGTTGTCTTGATTGTAAGAAACCATTAATTAAAGCTGTCTTAGAGGAACAAGGCCCAATTCGTGAACGAGCTAATGAATATATTAATGATCCTGAGACGGTTAGGGGTATCATTGCAGACGGTTGTGAAGCTGCACGAGATGTTGCCAGAGAAACCATGGAAGAAGTGCGTGATGCTATGGGACTTATTTACCGTTAATATTTATAAAAATGAGCGAAGAAATTAAAACAGTTGAGGTTAGTCAGAGCGAAATGCCGTTTGCATTAGTGCAAGGAGCACCAGTAACTGAATTACCAAAAGACTTATATATTCCGCCTGATGCATTGGAAGTCTTTCTTGAAGCTTTCGAGGGCCCGCTTGATTTACTGTTATATCTAATCAAAAAGCAGAACCTTGATATTCTCGATATTCCGCTAGCTAAGATAACAGAGCAATACATGAGTTATATCGAACTAATGGATGTACTTCATCTTGAATTAGCGGGTGAATATTTATTAATGGCAGCTATGCTGGCTGAAATTAAGTCGAGAATGTTGTTGCCGCGTCAAACTGATGCTGAGGAGGAAGATGATCCTCGAGCAGAATTAATTAGACGTTTGCAAGAATACGAAAGATACAAACAGGCAGCAGAAAATTTAAATGAATTGCCTCGCTTTGAGCGTGATCTATTCGCAACGGTTGCTGAATTTCCTGGGCGGAAGATAAATCAAAAACCACCAGAAGTTTCGATGGAAGCAATTTTACGTGTTTTTGGTGAGGTGATTAAACGTGCAGATATGTTTACGCATCATATGATAAAGCGAGAAGCTTTATCCGTTCGTGAACGTATGAGTATTGTTTTGGAAAAAGTTAACTCAGAAAACTTTACCGACTTTGAAGAACTCTTTAGTGTTGAAGAAGGACGCGGCGGAGTCATTGTTTCGTTATTAGCTATTCTTCAACTAGTAAAAGATTCACTTATTCAACTCGTTCAAAATGAAACGAACGGGCCAATTTATGTTAAGGCAGCATCATGAGTCAGGAAAAATTAAAAAATATTATCGAAGCAGCGCTAATGGTTGCAACACAACCATTGAGTGTAACGCGAATTTTAAGTCTGTTTGAAGCGGATCAAACTCAAGAACCCGAACGCGATGATATTCGTAATGCGATTACTTCATTACAGGAAGATTATAAAGAGCGAGGAATTGAATTGGCTGAAGTTGCCAGTGGATTTCGTTTTCAGGCAAGAGATGAATACGCTGAGTGGGTTAATCATTTGTTTGACGAGCGTCCACCACGTTATTCAAGAGCGTTACTTGAAACACTTGCTATTATTGCCTATCGGCAACCGATTACACGTGGCGAGATAGAAGAGATACGAGGTGTCAGTGTCAGCAGTACTATTGTTAAAACCTTGCAAGAACGTGAATGGATAAAAGTCGTAGGGCATCGTGACGTGCCAGGCAAACCATCTCTGTTGGCAACGACAAAGTCTTTTCTCGATTATTTTAATCTTAAAAAATTATCTGAACTGCCTGCTTTGGAAGATATTAAAGACTTTGATTCAATCAACCCTGATTTGTTTGAAGAGTTAGAAGGTGAAACAAAACCTGAAGTTGGTACTGATGAAAAATTGGATAATGAAAATGAACTAGATAATGAAACTGTTGCTTCAACTGACGAACAAGATGTTGCAGATTTAGAACAAGAACAAAATGATGTTGATGATGAATCAGAAACGATTGACGAAATACAACAGACAGATGATGAGCTAGAAACTATTTCAGATGAAGAAACTGAAATAGAAGAAGGCGCTAATGTCATTCCTATCACAAATTAATTCTTCCAAATTTATAATATTCCTGCCTTATGGCTGAACGTATACAAAAAGTCCTTGCCAATGCAGGGCATGGATCCAGACGACAAATAGAATCCTGGATTAAAGCAGGAAAAATTACTGTTAATGGAAAGCTGGCTGAACTTGGACAAAGTATTGATCTTAATGATCGTATTTCGATTGACTCTCGCCCAATAAGACTACATTTATCTCGTGGTGAGAATAAGCCGAAATTTATCGCTTATTACAAACCGGTTGGTGAAGTGTGTACGCGAAAAGACGAAAAAGGCCGTGAGACCGTTTTCAGTAAATTACCTCGTTTAAGAAATAGTCGTTGGGTCAATATTGGACGACTTGATATAAATACAACGGGTTTATTACTGTTTACCACGGATGGCGATTTAGCCAATAAATTGATGCATCCGTCTAACCAGGTTGAACGTGAATATGCGGTTAGAGTATTAGGTACTGCAACAAGTCAGCAGCTTCAGGCGATGCGCGATGGTGTTGAACTGGAAGATGGGCTAGCTAAGTTTACCGACATCGTCGATTCAGGTGGAGAAGGAGAAGGAGTAAACCATTGGTATCACGTTGTTATTACGGAAGGACGAAATAGAGAAGTACGGCGTTTATGGGAATCTCAGGATTTAAAAGTGTCTCGATTGATACGCACACGTTATGGACCCTATGTATTGCCGCGCCGTAAACGCCCCGGCCAACACTGGCGATTGGAAGATAGTGATATTGAATCTTTGCAAAAGGCGGCAATTCCAACAAAAACTGAATGATCTTTGATATTTCGGGCTAAGCTGAGCTACGTTCTCTCATAAATTTTAGTTTTAGTACTATATATCCGTAAAAAGCATCGATACATCCGCCTCAGTTATTGATTTAAATGCCCTCAATCTGTAAGCTTTGCGCCCTTTCAGCGGTATCAAAACAATATGACAGAGCGCCAAATACTCGTTGCGGCTAATTGGAAGATGAATGGAACATTAGAAACCATTCGTCCGTTAATGAAGTCGATAATCGAAGGAGTTCAGGGAGTTACAACTGAAGTGGCGATATGCCCGCCTTCAGTCTTTATAGCTGAATTGGCTGCAAATCTAGATGGTTCTGAAATCAAGTTAGGTGCACAAAATGTATCTCAGCTTGAAAAGGGGGCCTACACGGGAGAAATCTCGGTATCCATGCTGAAAGATTTTGCTTGTCAGTATGTGATTGTTGGTCATTCTGAGCGCCGGGCGCTATATGCTGAAAAGGATTTGTTGGTAGCTGAAAAATTTATTGCTGTTCAAGCAAGTGGAATGGTTCCGATATTATGTGTCGGTGAATTATTGGAAGAACGCGAAGCTAATGATACAGAAACAGTCATTGCCAGACAGTTAGATGCCGTGATTGAGCTCGCAGGTATTGAAGCATTTAAGAATGCAGTTGTAGCTTATGAGCCTGTTTGGGCAATAGGTACCGGAAAGACAGCAACGCCGGAACAAGCACAAGAAGTACATGAATTTATTAGATTGCGTTTAGCAAGACATGATAACCAGACCGCTGACATCGTCAGAATTTTATATGGTGGTAGTGTCAATGCAGGAAATGCAGAACAACTTTTTAAAATGGCAGATATTGATGGAGGTCTGATCGGCGGGGCGTCACTCGTTGCAGAAGATTTTCTCACAATTTGTAAGGCTATGAGGTAGCAAAGCAATGGAAACAATGGAAACAGTCCATACATTATTATTCGTATTACAAGTGCTAGTCGCTGTTGGATTGATTGGAATTATTCTAGTCCAACACGGTAAAGGTGCAGATGCTGGAGCTGCTTTTGGTAGTGGATCTTCATCAACCGTTTTTGGTAGTCAGGGTTCGGGTAACTTTATGACTAAAGTGACAACGGTTTTAGTAGTAATTTTTCTCAGTAACAGTTTGTTCCTTGCTTATCTAGCAAGTAATAACATGAATGAGGCGCCTATTAGTCTGTTAGATCAACCTGAAATAGCTATTGAGCAAGATGCTATTGAGCAAGACATTCCCGCTATCATCGAAGAGCAAACTGAAATTCAGGATTCTGATTTACCTAGCTTACCTACAGAATAAAAGCGTATTCGTTTTTT
>JAJFKK010000084.1 GCA_021773245.1 Gammaproteobacteria bacterium
GTCTTGTGAGGGCCGTATTCCTTTGGCGCATCCCGCCAGCGTAACCCATTGCGATTGATAAAGATAATACCACTCAAGACGCGTCTGTCGTCGACACGAGGTTTGCCGTGCGACTTGGGGAAGTAAGGGGAAAGACGCGCCATCTGCGCGTCGCTCAGCCAGAAGGGATCAGACATGTCACCGCTCCGTTTTCGGTGCCGTGAATCACGCAGAGCGTCTGAAATCAATGGGTCCAGAGCGCCTACAGCGACGAGGCCTTGATCACAACTGATGATGAAGACCTCTTGGATAACCTTTCTGGTTCGCGCTTCTTCGATGTTCAGATCATTCTCGACGAGGCTATTCCGAAACTGCACACTTCGACATCTCAGATAATGGCACTTGTCCGTCGCCTGGTTGAGAAGGGTGGGGAAGACATGGCGGCCAATCAACCCAATGCTGCCTTTCGAAAATGGCGTGCCGCTGATCAGACCCGCTCTGACGCGGTTATCACGGCTGCGCGAAACGGCGATGAAGATGCCCTACGTTATCTCGTTTTTGCTTTGGAGGCGAAAGGGAAGCCGGATAGTGCCATGCAGTCTGCAAAAGCCACCGGCCCGGAAATCCAGAAAACATGGCAAGACAAACTCAGAAAAAACGTAAAGTAGGAAAAGACAGGTAACGGGACCCAAGGTGCCTGCCATCCGGAGCAGAAACGGCAGGCACCTTTGTCTTCGCTCTTGACCCACCTCGATTGAAGGTGCGAGAGTGACCGCCTTGCGAAGGGTTGCATCGAGCCGGACAGCCAGAGATAATTTTTCGTGTTGGAAACCTCCGTGCGTCTAACGGACGCTTGGCAAGTGGAAATTATACTGGTCTAGTCAGGCGATGAGTGAAACGATAGATACCAAACCGGCGGGTTGCGCCGGCGATCCGAGCAATGAGCGTATCGCGCGGCTTGTCCGCCTTGCGGCACGCGGATTCAACCGTGCGCTTCAGCTTCGGTTGCAAACGGAAAATGTCACGTTCGGCCAATGGATATTCCTTCGTATCCTTTGGCAGGAAGATGGGTTGTCGCAACGTGAGTTGAGCGACAGGGCGCATCTTACGGAACCGACAGCGCATACTGCGCTTATCCGAATGGAGGAACTGGGCTATATCGTTCGGCGCAACGTGGAGGGCAACAAGCGCCGGCAGCACGCCTTCCTGACCGCGAAGGGCCAAAGGCTTCGCGATCTGCTTGAGCCGCTTGCGCTTGAAGCCAACGACATGGCGCTTTCGGGCCTTTCGGAGAACGAGCAGAATGTTCTGAGGAAAGCCCTGACCCTGATGATTCGGAATCTTGACGAAGATGAGCGAAACGCCGCGTCCCGCGGCATTCGTGTGCCGCCGACCAAGGGCACCCCGGCGTCTTAAGATATTCGAAGGCAGGCGAGAGGGGCCGGGGTGTTGTCCGCGGTTCCATGCGTTCCGATGCTGTCAGGCGCGCCATCGTGCCATGCCTGTTGGGGCTGATGGCTTTTTTGCCCAAGCCTTCGAGGGGCTTTGAGAACTGCTGCGCCAAGAGGGGATCGCCCGGGCGATATCAGGCACGGTGCCGGGTGCTGCCCAGGCCATTGGCGCAGGCGGCCCGACCTTTTGCACCCGAATACCCCCATCCTGTGATATGATAAATTGAGGTGCTTTTGGCTGCTGTACTATGAATATGTGTGGTCATGGCAGCCTCTTTTCGGTCGGGGCGATTGCGTAAAGTTTTGTAAATTCAGGGGTAATTTGCCTTTGATTGTTGCCTTGGATCGCAGTTGACGGAGGGTTTTCTATCCATTAAAGGTGTATTTGATAGATATCTAAAATTAGATGTCTATGACTGTCATAAGGGAGGAAACAATGAACAAGAGTTTTAGGGCCGTTGCTGCGGCTGTGGGTCTGTGCGTGCTTGGAAGCGGCGCAATGGCGGAGAGCATCAACGTGACGCTGTCCGGCGGGAACCCATCGGGTCTGTGGTCGCTTCTGGGGGCCGGTGTCGACCGGGCTGTGAAGGCAGACGATTCCAGCAGTGTCGTGACATATCAGGCAACTGGCGGCGGGTTCGCGAATATCGGTTTGCTGGCTGCGGGCCGGACGGACCTTGGGCTGGCGCATGATGCCGAGTTGAAGATCGCCCTTGCCGGGGATGAGCCGTTCAATGCACCGATCGAGAATCTTCAGGCCATCGGGTATATGTATAACTGGGCGCCGATGCACTTTTTCCTGAGGAAATCCATCGCCGACGAACACGGAATCGACAGTATCGACGATCTGGCCGAATCGGGTGTGGCGATCCGCGTTGCAAACAACAACCGGGGCAACATCACCGCGAATATCACGACCTTCATGCTTGACGAAGCCGGGTTTGACGAGGCCACGATCGAAGCCAATGGCGGGGTTCTGGTTCGCGGCGGGTCGTCGCAGCAGGCCGACCTGATCACGGATGGTCGTACCGACATGGTGATCAACGGTATTTTCGTCGGGCATTCGTCTTTCCGCAAGGTTGATAAAAGCAATGATGTGGTGCTGCTGAGTGTGCCGCAGGAGATCATCGAAAAGACCAATGAGCGGTTCGGTACGCGCGACTACACGATTCCTGGCGGAAGCTATTCCAACCAGGCCGAAGATATCGTGACGCTCGCATTGGGCGCGATGGTCGTCACCTCGGATGCGCTGCCGGAGGAAACCGGATATACCCTTGCCAAGGGTATCGCGTCGAACATCGACGAGATCCGCGGTGTACACAACGCGATGCAGGAGTTGACGCCCGAGCTTCTGGTGTCGCAGACGACGCTTCCGTTCCATCCCGGTGCAGAGCGCGCCTACAAGGAACTCGGGTTGATCGAGTAAAGTCCTGTACGAGTAACTTCACCGGCGCGCGAGAACAGCGCGCCGGTTTCGCATCCGTCGCCGGATACAATATTTGCGGGCTGCCCCTGTGTCGCTACAGGCGGACGTGCCGCGCATCCGCAATTCAAATTCAAACCAACAACACGTGAAACGGTGCTGGCATGAAATTCCCTTCACTTACAGAAACTGGCCGTCGCAGAAAGCTGGAGCCGACCATGCGAACCGTCGTCATGGTGCTGTCGGCAGCTTTCGCGATATGGGTGGTCCATTCGAACCTGTTCGTTATCGCGGACCCCCTGATCCAGGGTATTTTGTTCATCTCGGGAATATTCACTATTCTCTTCATGGCGATTGGGGCGACCTCCAGGGCGCCAGACCGGATTCCATTTTACGATTGGTTCCTGACGGCTCTCAGTCTTGCGTGCGGCGTTTATTTCTACATGACGTCGGATGCGATTGCGGACCGGATCAGTCTTCTGGACACGTTCACCGCTGACCAGATGTTCTTTGGGTCGGCACTTCTGTTCCTGACCATCGAGGCGACGCGACGGACCACTGGCCTTGGGCTTACGGGCGTTGTCATGCTTTTCCTGATCTACAATCTTTTCGGCTACCTGTTGCCGCCGCCGTTCGGGCATCGGGTCAGCGAGTTCAGTTACCTGCTGGATATCCTGGTGTTTACAACCGATGGGCTGTTCGGCGTTCCGATCCAGGTTGTGGCCAGCTACGTGTTCCTGTTCGTGATGTTCGGGACGTTCCTGGCAAAAGCGGGCGGCGGTGACTTCTTCTTTAACCTTGCGGCCCTGATTACCGGGCGCGCGCGGGGTGGCCCTGCCAAGATCGCCATCATCTCGTCGGGTTTGTACGGCACGATGTCCGGTAGCCCCACGTCCGATGTCGTCGCGACCGGGTCGATCACGATCCCCGTCATGAAGCGGCTTGGGTATCGTGCCCGTTTCGCGGGGGCGGTTGAGGTCGCGGCCTCCACCGGCGGCAGCGCGATGCCCCCGATCATGGGGTCGGCGGCGTTCATCATGGCGGAGTATTCGGGTATTTCGTACAACTCGATCGTGCTGGCCGCGCTTGTTCCCGCCTTGTTGTACTACACGGGTGTCTTCGCCCAGGTTCACCTGCGTTCGGTGAAATATGACCTTCGCCCTTCGGAAGAAGAGGTTCCGAGCGCCAAGGAAACCTTCAGGACCGGCTGGGTGTTCCTGTTGCCGATCATCGGCATCGTCACGGCACTTGTCCTTGGTTATTCGCCGACCTTTACGGCGGGTGTCGGGGTTCTTGTGACGGTCCTTGCGTCGATGATCCTGAAAGAAACGCGGCTTTCGCTGTGGCAGATGGTGGAAGGTTTCGGGACAACCACGTTGCAGATCCTGCCGGTGGCCGGGGCATGTGCTGCGGCGGGCCTGGTGATTGGCGGGTTGTCGATGACCGGTCTCGGGATGAAATCGGCGAATGTCATTCTGAACATCAGTAATGCCGAACCGTTCCTGACGCTGGTTATCGCCGCGATCGTGACGATCATCCTGGGGCTGGGTATGCCGACCCCGAGTGCCTATATCCTTGCGGCTGTACTTGTCGGGCCGGCGCTTGCAAAACTCGGCTTCCCGGTGCTGCCCAGCCAGATGTTCCTGCTTTACTACGCGATTCTGTCAGCCTTGACGCCTCCGATTGCGGTGGCGGCCATAGCGGCATCCGCGATTGCCGATGAAGACCCGTTCAAGATCGCGTTCTCGGCTGTCAGGCTTGCGATCGTCGGCTTCCTGCTGCCCTTCGCCTTTGTCTGGAACCCGGGTATCCTTCTGGAACTTGGCGCCCTGGCCAATGCTATCGCCGTGGTCGGTGCATTTGCCGGTGCAATCGCGATTGCCGCCTCCATGGAGGGGTTGATCAAAACCCAATTGCAGGGCTGGGAAAGGGTTGTTCTGCCACTTGCGGCAGTGGGGGCGGTAAGCCCGTACCTTCTGGTGGCCAGCTTGTGCATCCTGCTGATTGTCGGGTTGATCGCGCGCCAGATCGTGTTCACCGCAAGCGAGGGACGGGTAAACAAGGTATAGCCTTCCGATATACACTGAATGCGATACCGAAAGTGACCACCTTACGGGGTGGTCACTTGCTGTTTTGAAGAATTACGAGTTGCTGAACCGGCATGCAGGGGCTCGTTGAAACCAATAGGTGACCTACTCATGACAACTTTCAAGACGGGTCAGTCGTCCCCGCCAGAAAACAAGACTTCGGGCCTGATGTTTACCGTAAGCGCGCCGCCTGAACATGCCACAGATGTAACGCAGGCAATTCACGATATCACCGCCAGTTTTATTGCGGTGGAGGGTGTGCCGGAAAATGATTTGCAGGAACAGGACCGGACCCGGGGTGAGTTTACGCTTTCCTTTAAATTCGATGACCAACTGGCATCGAACGACAAGGACCTGCCCGAGATGATCAACCGGGAAATCAAGCAGCGGCTGAACGGGTCCGCGGCAGAGATTCGTTGTGATACCGTGGCGGTTGCGCCACCTGCAGGAAGCCAGAAAGAGCCTGCTTTCTGGAAGCGTTGGGCGGTCAGTATGCTGGGTGTCTATCCCTTGCTGATCATGATCTTTTACGCCTTGAGGCCGGTGACGGAAGGCCTGCCCGTGCCGGTATCGCTGTTCCTGGTGGCGCTTGTTTTGACGGGTCTCAATGGCCGGTACGTGATGCCGTTCCTGGCGCGGAAAATGCAATTCTGGTTCGCCCGTTAGAAAGGTGTAAACCCGGAACGTGCAGGCGGCATGTGGGGTCTTAAGTGGTCTGGTATGATGCTTTTGGGGCCTCCGGTGCTGCCTTGAGAACCTGTTGGTATGGACAGGGGAAGGCCGGGGCTGGCGTGCTTAATACCTTGAAATATCAGGGGTTCGAGACCCGGTAACAGACTGGTGAAAAATATGGGACAGCCCGTTGACAGACTAAACTTAGAAAGCTAAGAATAATACAGGAAACATAAGCCGCGCATTTAGCTTTAATGCGGCAGTCCGTGGAGGAGATCTAATGCTTACACCTGAAGAGAATGAACTGCTGACCCGCGTGACCGGGGATGCCCCGATGGCCAAGTTGATGCGTCAGCACTGGACACCCGTGTGCCTGATGGAAGAAGTCGAAGAACCCGACGGCAAGCCGCTTCGTGTTGAGGTTCTTGGTGAAAGTTACGTGGCGTTCCGCGATTCGAAGGGGCGTCTGGGTTTGCTGGATGAGCTTTGCCCGCACCGTAAGGCATCGCTGGTCTATGGCCGGAATGAGGAATGCGGCCTGCGCTGCCTTTATCACGGCTGGAAGATGGACGTTGACGGTAACGTCGTTGCCATGTCGTCCGAGCCCGAAGGCAGCCCCCTGATGGACAAGGTCAAGCACCGGTCCTACCCGGTGCGTGAGTGGGGCGGATTCGTCTGGGCTTGGCTTGGTGAAAAAGAAGACATGCCGGAGTTCCAGCCGCCCGCCTTCGCGCCGACCGAGGATACGCCGGTTGCGATCCTGAAGATTCGGGTGCCTGCCAACTGGGCACAGATCCACGAAGGTCAGATCGACAGCGCGCATTCGTCGTCGCTCCATTCCTCCACCATGGTTCCTGCCCGGGTGGAAGGGGCCGCGGCCGACGAAAAATCGTGGTACCGTCCGTCGACCGACAAATCGCCCCGCATGCAGACCGAAACCACGAGTTACGGTTTCCACTACGCGGCGATTCGCAAGCCGATCAAGAATGCGCAGACCCATAACTATTTGCGCATCACCGAATTCATCGCGCCTTATTATTCGCTGATTCCGCCCAACAACAATTACCGGGTGGCAAGCGTTATCGTGCCGATTAACGATGATGAAACGGCCTTCCACTTCCTTGCCTTCGGTGGTCCGAACGTTCCTTCGACCGAGGAATGGCGCAAGTTTACCTTTGCTGTGCCGGGGGAAGATCTGGATGACAAGTGGCGTCCGGTCCGGACGCTGGAGAACGACTTCCTGCAGGACCGCGAGAGAATGAAGGAAGGTCACTTCACTGGTGTGGATGGCATCCCGAACGAAGATATCGTGATGTGGGTTTCGATGGGAAGCCGGGTTCAGCGTCACACTGACGTTCTCGGGGCCTCTGACCTGGCAATCGTCGAGTTCCGGCGGCTGATGGCCGATGCGGCCAAGAAGGTTGCAGAAGGCGGTCGGGCCATCGGCACCGATTCCGATATCCCGCAGGGCGTGATCGCCTCTCATGAGGGTGTTTATCCGAAAGAGACCGATTGGCGCACCCTCGTCGATACCTCGGGTAAAACCGCAGCGGCAGAATAAGCCGGTCTACATTTATCCTCCCTGATCCGCCCGAAACCGAGCATGGTCTTGGGCGGATCGTTTTGTAGGTGTCAGCCTGCCTGACACGGGGGGATGGCTGTTTGCCGCTTGTGGAAAACGCCCTGTCCCTGACGGGGGCAGAGGCGTATCGCAGGACACCGACGAGCAAGATGACCCGAACCGTTAACATCGACGACTTGCGCCGCCGGGCCCGGCGGCGGCTGCCGCGCGTCGTGTTCGATTTTCTTGATGGAGGGGCGGAAGACGAAGTGACCCTTCGCAGAAACCGCCAAGCTTACGAGGATATCCGGCTCACGCCCAGAATCCTGAAAGGTGGCACGGTTGATCTTTCAATCGACCTGTTCGGCCAGAAGTTCGCATCGCCTTTCATGATCGGCCCGACGGGTTTGAACGGGATTTACTGGCCGAAAGGCGATTTGCATCTGGCCGGTGCTGCCGAAGATGCAGGCATCGGTTTTGCCGTTTCGACGGCCTCCAACTCTTCAATGGAAGAGATCGCACAACGGTCGGGCGGGCCACTTTGGTTCCAGCTTTACCCATGGGGGAAGGAGGCCTTTTCCCGGGCGCTGATCGACCGCGCCTCCGAGGCTGGCTATTCGGCATTGATCATTACGGTCGATTCGCTGGTCGGGGGGAAGCGCGAGCGGGATTTGCGGCACGGGTTCGCGCATGAGATCACCATGAGTGCGCCCATCGTTCTTGATGGGTTGATGCACCCCGGATGGCTGAAATCCGTCTGGCTCAGCAATAACAGGCCACGATTGCAAAACCTCGTGGCTTTCCTTGGGGAGAGAGCCAGCGACAAGGAACTGGCAGATTTCACCCGCTCTCAGCGCAATCCGCATTTTTCCTGGGAGGATGTCCGGCGCATCCGCAAGCAGTGGAACGGGCCGCTTCTGATCAAGGGAATCATGTGTGCCGAGGACGCCCTGCGCGCCCGGCAGGAAGGGGCCGATGGTGTCATCGTGTCGAACCACGGAGGCCGGCAACTCGACGGTGCGCCGGCGACTATCGATGTGATCGGGGATATCGCCGGGCAACTGGACAAGGACGCGAAAATCCTGCTGGACGGCGGAATCCGCCGGGGTAGCGATACCGTCAAGGCGCTGGCCTTGGGGGCGCATGGCGTTCTGCTTGGCCGGGCACCACTTTACGGCCTGGCGGCGCATGGCCGCGAGGGTGTTGCGCAAGCGCTTTCGATTCTGGAGGATGAATTGCGCAGAACGATGATTTTCGTCGGCTGCCAATCGGTACGGGACCTGGGCGCGCAGCATATCGCAGCAATGAAAACAGGGGTGGCGGGCCCCGGCTAAACGCCCGAACGGAATGAATGAAATGCGGGCATACCCGCCCCGAAGCCGCCGCGGCGAGCGGTTGACATCACGAACTTAGCTATCTAATTATTTCACATCGCGAACAGACCGGGAGGACTTCATGGAGCAGATCAGAATGCGCGTCGAAAACAGGCGCGATTTGACTCCGAGTATCGTAGAATTCACTTTGGCGCCGGTCGGCGACGACAAACTGCCAAGTTTCGATCCCGGTGCGCATGTCACTGTCGAAACGCCTTCGGGCGCGATGCGCCGCTACTCGCTTGTCAATGACGGCGAGGACCCCAAGGAATATGTCGTGGCCATCAAGCGTGAGCCGGAATCGCGAGGCGGGTCCGCGTCGATGCATGATGATGCGACTGTCGGGACCGAACTTACAATCGAGGTGCCCGAGAACGATTTCCCGCTGACCGATGTGCAGAAATACCTGCTGATCGCCGGTGGCATCGGTATCACGCCGATCTATTCGATGGCGCGGTTCCTCGATAAGAAAGGCAAGATGCTGCGGATCATCTACGTGAGCCGCAGTGCAGAAGAGTCGGCCTATCTGGATGAGCTGATGAAGGATTTCGACGGGCGTATCATCGTCCACCATGACAATGGTGATCCGAATGCTGTTTATGACTTCTGGGACGATCTGGTGACGCCGCGGGCAACGCATGTCTTTTGCTGTGGCCCCAAGCCCTTGATGGAAGAGATCAAGGCCGTGTCCGGACACTGGCCGGAAGGACGCATTCACTTCGAGGATTTCAAACCCGTCGATGTGGTGCGCGAAGACGATACGGCCTTTGAAGTGGAACTGAAGAAAAGCGGTGAGGTGGTGACGGTTCCGGAGGATCGCTCGATTCTCGAAGCGCTGCGAGATGCGGGCCATGCCACGTCAAGCTCGTGTGAGAGCGGCACTTGCGGCACCTGCAAGACCCGCCTGTTGAGCGGTGAGGCCGATCATCGCGACATGGTTCTGATGGAAGAGGAAAAGGGCGATCACATCATGATCTGTGTGTCGCGGGCCAAGTCGGGGAGGCTTGTTCTTGACCTCTGATCCCGTTCGCCTCGGCGTTGCGGGACTTGGGCGTGCGTTCATGCTCATGGTGCCGACTTTCGACGCCGATTCCCGCGTGAAGCTGACCGCCGCCGCCGCCCCCAGGGAAGAAAGCCGTAACGCCTTTGAAAAGGAATACGGCGGCACGGGGTATGCGGCTATCGAAGACCTCTGCGCCGATCCCTCGGTCGAGGCGATCTATATCGCGACCCCGCACCAGATGCATGTCGATCATGTTCTGGCAGCGGCGCGTGCCGGTAAGCATATTCTTGTCGAAAAGCCCCTGGCGATCTCGATGGAAGATGCCGACAAGATGGTTGCGGCTGTCCGCGAGGCCGGGGTGCATATGATCGTTGGCCCGAGCCACAGCTTCGATCCGCCCGTGGACCTTGCCGCGCAGTTGATCGAAAGCGGTGAGTTCGGTCAGTTGCGGATGATCCAGGCGCTGAACTACACGGATTTCCTGTATCGCCCCCGGCGCCCCGAAGAGCTTCGCACCGAAGAGGGCGGAGGCGTTCTTTTCAGCCAGGCCATTCACCAGATCGATGTCGTTCGCCGGTTGGCGGGGGGCATGGCCAAGAATATCTATGCCATGACCGGCGCATGGGACCCGAAACGCCCGACAGAGGGTGCGTTTACCGCGCTCATGAACTTTGAGACGGGCTGTATCGCCAACCTGACCTATTCGGGGTACGCCCATTTCGACAGCGATATCTGGATGAACGACGTCGGAGAGCTGGGGCAGCGGAAACAGCCCGGTGCCTATGGCGGGGCGCGCCGCGCCCTGATGGACCTCGACCCCGAGGAGGAAGCCCGGCTCAAGACGACGCGGACTTTCGGCGGCGGCAAGACGGTCGACGCCAAACACAATGAACATTTCGGGCCGGTCATCGCACTTTGCGATCGTGCCGACCTGAAACTCACGCCGGACGGTATCGAGGTGTTCGGGGATACCGAACGCAGCTTTATCGAAGCGAAATTCGGTCCTGCGCCGCGCAGGACCGTTATCGATGCACTGGTGGCCGCAGTTCGTGAGGATGAGCCCCCTGTCCAGACAGGGGAGTGGGGCCTTGCGAGCCTTGAGGTCTGCCATGCGATCTTGCAGTCCGCTGACACCGGCCAGCCGGTCGAGCTACAGCGGCAGTACAGAACAAAACACAGGGAGGGGACGCAATGAGCAATCTAAATCTATCACTTGCAATGGGAAACTACGACCGGACACGGGCAATCGTGGATGGACGGGTACAGATCGACGGGGTCGATCCCATTCCGATGCTGTTGTCGCCGGAAGAAATGTTCTTCCGGGCTTTCCGGCATCAAGCCTTTGATATCAGCGAGCTTTCGCTGTCGTCCTATTCGATCTCGGTTGCCCGCGGTGATCCGCATTATGTGGCCATCCCGGTTTTCCTGAGCCGTGCGTTCCGGCACACGTCGGTTTATATCCGCACGGACAAGGGCATTGAGAAGCCCGAGGATCTGAAGGGCAAGCGCATCGGTATCGCCGAGTATCAGCTTTCCGCCAATGTCTGGGTGCGCGGTATTCTGGAAGAGGAATACGGCGTGAAATCTTCGGATATCGTCTGGGTGCGGGGCGGTATGGATACACCGGGCCGGCCGGAGAAGATCAAGGTTCAGTTGCCGGACGACATCACGATGGAAGAGGCCCCCGAAGGCAGCACCCTGAACGGGATGCTGGCAGCCGGTGAGATCGACGGCTTTGTCGGTCCGCGCTGGCCGCGTTGCTTCGCCGAGGGGCACCCGCATGTCGGGCGGCTGTTTTCCGACAGCATCTCTGCCGCGGAGGATTATTTCGAGCGGACCAAGATTTTCCCGATCATGCATGTTCTGGGTGTCCGCCGAAGCCTTGCCGAGGAATATCCTTTCCTGCCCGCTGCGTTGCTCAAGGCGTTTACTCAGTCAAAGCGGCTGGCCGAAGAGGCGCTGTCAGACACGTCGGCCACCAAGGTCACGATGCCGTTTGTCGAGGATACCCTCAACCGGGTTCACACCCTGATGGGGGATGACCCGTGGAGTTACGGGGTTGGCGCGAACGCCCATGTGCTGGACAAGTTCCTTGATTACCACGCGAGCCAGGGCCTTTCGCCGCGCCGTGTCGGAATCGAGGAATTATTCCACCCATCGACTTTGGAAGCCTACAGCCTTTAACAGGAGTGTTAAAATGGAAGAGTATCAGCCCGGCGATATTGTCGAGGTCGAAACGCCCAAGGGGCTGGCCTATGTTCAGTTGACGCATACCCACCCGAGCTATCCGCCGGTGGTCAAATTTCTCTCGGGTCCGTACAAAAGCCGACCCGAGAATGTCACTGTCCTGGCAACCGAAGAGTCCCCCATGGCGATGGTTCCGCTATCGGGCGTTCTGAAGAAACTCGGGTTGAAGCATTCCCGTGTCGAGAATGTCGAAATCCCGCGTGGGGAACGGAAATTCCCGACATTCAGAATGCCTATTCGGGGAAAGAAAGGCGAAATCATCTATTGGTGGTTCTGGGATGGGCAAGGCCTGACCTTCTCGACCGAACTCATGGAGACGCAAGAAAAGCTGCCGATGCGCGAGGTCATGTCCTCTGACCGCTTCCTTGAGCAGCTTGTTGCTGATGCCAGGTAGCTTCGTGCTGTCGGAACATTCCCGATGACCGCTGGCTTTGGCGGCCTTCTCGCCATGCTCGGCGCATTTTGTTATGCGCTGGGTTCGGTCGCCATTGCCAAAAGTTCCCAGTCCGCCCAGGGCCGCGGAAATGATGTGTTCATTTCCGTTCTCATGACGGCCGTGGCCTCCGGCGTGCTTTGGCTGCTGCTGGGGCCGGAACTGCCTGTCTATGGCAACGCCGTCCTGATCGGCATCGTTTATTTCGTTGTTGCGGGGTTGCTGGGCAATGTACTCGGCCGGCTCACTCTTTTCCGGTCCGTCGAATTGGCCGGGGCCATCGAAACGGGATTCATCCGGCGATTGATTCCCGTCTTTGCCGCGGTCTTTGCATTCTTGTTCCTCGGTGAACTCATCACGCCGACAATCGTGATCGCCTTCCTTCTCGTGACGGGCGGGGTGCTGATCATGATGACGCGCACAAACCTTAAAACAGCCACGGCCATGGCCGTGGGGGATTTCGCGCCGAAGGAAAAGAACAAGGGCCGCGTCATGGCCTTTAGTTCGGCGGCGGGATACGGGGCATCGTTCGTTTCCCGGAAGCTGGCGATGCAGACCCTGCCCGATCCGCTTGCCGGTGTTTTCATCGGTGCAATGACCGGATTGCTGTGGTTCGCTGCCTCCGCGGGGGTGCGTCTGCGCAATGGCTCCGTGGCCCCATTGCGGATTGAAAGGCCAAGTGGCTGGCAATTGCTTGCGGGTGGGGCCATGACCATTGGGCAAGTTGCCCTGTTCTTTTCGCTGATGTTTACCAGTGTCACCGTGGTGGCGATCATATCGTCGGTCGAAATGTTTTTCGCGGCATGGTTGGCCGGGCATGTCTTCAAGACCGAACGGCGCCCGGGGCGGAAATTCTATATTGCCGCGACTCTTGCCGGTTCCGGGGTTGTTCTGTTGGCCGTCGCACCGGGCCTTGCATGATCGGACCTGTCCGCGTCAGGAGGAGAGATTCCCGATCAGTTTGTCCATCGCGGCAAAAAGCTGCAAAAGCTCATCTTCTTCGAAGCCCCTTGACGCACGATCAGCCGCAGTGCGCGCCGCTTTCATGGCCTGGTCAATCTTTTTCCGGCCTTGATCGGAGAGGCTGACAACGACCACGCGCCTGTCTTCGCGGTTACGTTCACGCAGGATCAGCTGCCGCTGCTCAAGCTCGTCCAGAACGCGCGTGGAAGAAGCCTTTTCAATACCGAGAATCGCTGAAAGCTCGGATTGGCTGAGCGCGCCTTCCTCCCGCAGGCTTCTGAGGTGGATGTACTGCGCCATGCTCAGATCAGAATCGATCAGCTGTTTCTGCAACAGCTTGCCATAGAGATGGTGGGACAGACGAAGCGATGCTCCGAGACCGCGTTTGCGGGAAGGGGAGTGATTCAAGCCGATATCGTAATGCCTTAGATTAGATTTCTTATTTTATTGACAATTCTAGAGCATATCTTATAGTAAGACAATCTTACCAATTGGTATGACCAAGCCAGGCAATAAACGGAGGAGCTTTTATGCCGGAAAAACTATTATGTGCTTCGTCCGACCTCAGCGATACGACCGTGAAAATCTGCGAGGTCGACGGAGTTGAGATCGGCATTATACGTCACAACGGGGATGTCGTCGCATACAAGAACGTATGCCCTCACCAGGGCGGACCAGTTTGCGAAGGCCTGAGGATGCCCCGGGTTTGTGTCGAATTCGACGACCAGCAGCGCGCGCTCCAACAGAACTTCGACGAAAGCGAGATGCACTTCGTGTGCCCCTGGCACGGCTGGGAATTCAAAATGGAAACCGGAGAAGCCGTGGGCGATCCGAAAATTCGCCTCAAGCGATACAAGGTGACCGAACGGGATGGAGAGGTCTATGTCGAAATTTGAGAAAATGACTGCTGAAGCCACCGGGTTGGACGCATCGGTTAACGCCGTTTTGCAAGCCCTGCGCGAGCCGGAAACCAGCGGGTTGAACCCGGCACAATTCCAGGCGGTGTTCGCCGAGGTTGTGACCGCGTTTGCCAAGTATCGGGAAAGCGACAAGGAGTTCCCTGCCTTTCCAGACAACAACAACGTTTCAGCGACGGATGTTGCAGTTGCCGCAACCGGGATTCTCGATGCTGCCGATGTGGCGGTATTCGAACTCGGTATGTGGCAGACGCTGAAACAATAACGATCAAGGGAGCGAGATAATATGTCTCTTACTGGGAATACGATGAACTTCAGCACGGATAATGATCCGGCGATCAAGGAGTTCAATACCACCAAACTTCTGAAAAACGCGCGCAAACAGGCAGAAGACCGGAACTACAAGGATTTCTTCATTTGCGACGTGGACAGCCACCACTATGAAACCGAGGCCCTGCCCGAAATCCTGCAGTACATGGATGACCCGGTCATGCGGCATCTCGGTCTGTCGGCGGGGAACGTGGGGCGTGCCGGCCTGATCCCGCAGGCAATCGGCTCTCAGGACATGGCCGGGCGCGTGACGCGCTATGCCGGTCGTAACAAGGAAGTGGTCCCCGAGAAACCGCATCGCGACATCACGCTGACCCGGCGCTGGATGGACGCGATGGGGGTCGACATGGCCTGCCTTTTCCCGACCCCGATGCTGCTGCTTGCAACCCATCCGCAAGTCGAGGTCGAGGTGGCGATGGCGCGGGCTTATAACCGCTGGCTGTGCGAACGTATCCTGGAAGAAGACAAGCGCATCGTGTCGATGGTCTATCTTCCGATGAACGAACCGCATGAAGCGGAAAAGATGATTGACGAGTTCGCCGAGAAAAAAGGCGTCGTCGGCTTCCTGTCGACGGGCTACCTCAAGCGACCGGTGCATGACAGTGTGAACATGCGCATCTATGCCAAGCTGGAAGAACACGGTATGCCGCTTGGTTTCCACGCGGCCTATCACTGGGCAGATACGTCCCTGGCGCAGCTGAACAAGTTCATTTCGGTTCATGCCCTCGGGTTCAGCTTCTGTAACATCATCCACATGACGAACTGGGTTCTGAACGGTATGCCCGAGCGGTTCCCGAAGCTGAACACCATGTGGATCGAAAGCGGCCTTGCCTGGGTTCCGTTCCTGATGCAGCGTTTGGACAATGAATACATGATGCGCACCTCGGACGCGCCGCTTCTCAAGAAGAAGCCGAGCGATTACATGCGCGAGATGTTCTATTCTTCTCAGCCGATCGAACTGGTGGACAACAAGGAAGCCCTGGAAGTCACGTTCAAGATGATGAACGCGGAGTCGCAATTGCTGTACTCGTCCGACTATCCGCACTGGGATATGGACCTGCCCAGCACGATCCACGACATTCCGTTCCTTGATGAAACGGCAAAACGGAACATTCTCGGTGGGAACGCGCAAAAGCTGTTCAACCTCGATCCGGTAATGTCCGAGTGGAAGCTTGAAGCCCGCAAGCAGGGCTGATGCAATAATTGCGCGGCCTGGTCTTGCCGGGCCGCGCATGATGTCCTGTCCCCATGAAAGGCCGCGTTCATCGGGGTATTCCGTGGGGTCGCGGCAAAGGCTGCGCCGATCACCATGCCATATGTTTGCCGACCTCGGGCATTCCGGAATAGGCGAGGATCATGGCCATTCGGCCAAAGGTTGCACCGATAACCCCGGCGATCCCAAATTCACAACCATAGACATCTAAGTATAAGTCTGGTAATCGGATTTGGAAAGATCGAACTGCGAGGCGAAAATGAGTATAAAAAACATCCTGCTTGCACATTCCGGCAGTTCTGGTTTTCCCAACAGTTTGCGGCATGCGGCAAGAATTGCCGCAACCCACGAGGCATGGTTGACCGGAGTTTATGGCAGTTCGACCTCGTACTTCGAACAAGTGCTGGGGCTGACCGAAGAATTGCTTGAAAAGCTCGGGCACGTGAGACGTGAGAAAATCGCGGCATCGCGGGAATTGTTCATGGAAGTGACGGCGGCTGCGGGTCTTGGTGATCGCGCCCGTTTCCTGATGCCCGATGAGATCGGAAAGCTCAGCATTACACAGGTCGCCCGCAACTTCGATTTTATCGTAACGGGCTATCAGCCCAAGTTGCCGTCAGACGAATTTCGCGCCGTAAGCCCGGACCTGATGGCACTTGAAAGCGGTCGCCCGGTCCTGGTTGTGCCCGATGAATACGAAGCCGATAAACCTGCGGCCCATGCTCTTGTCGCGTGGGATGGCAAGCGTTCGGCGGCCCGGGCCCTCAACGACGCCATGTATATTCTGGAGGAAAAGCCGCGCAAGGTCTCTATCGTGACCGTCGGTGGCGGCCTGCCTGACATGCCGGAAGGGAACGATATCCTGACGCATCTGGAGCGCCATGGAGTTCACGCCAAACACATAGAGCGGGCGAGATCCGGGAAAAGCATCGCCAGTACCATTCAGGAAACAGCCGCGGAACTGGATGCCAAGCTGATTATCATGGGTGCCTATGAACACAGCAAGTTTTCACAGGACCTTTTCGGCGGCGTGACCCACGAGGTGATCCGGTCGACGAAGGTGCCGGTATTCATGTCGCACTAATGCGTTTCGCCTTTCGCCGATGTGCCGGGCCAAGGGCGAAACACTTTAAGCCTTGCCAAGCCCCGTAATGGATTTGCAAAGGGCGCACCCGACATCCAAGGCCTTGCCCGTGGCCATCAGCATTTGCGGTAGCACCATCCATTCAAGAGACCAGGCCGCGCCCGAGCGTTCCTGTTCATGGATCAAGGCATGATGCATGGCCGAGACCTGCGTGGCGTTGAAGCGTGCCAGGGTGATGAGCAGTTCGGCGGAAACCGGGTTTTGCTTGTGCGGCATGGCCGAAGACCCGCCACCGCCAGACAGGGTGATGTCTTCGAGGCCTTGCTGGGTCATCAATGCGACGTCCTGCCCGAACTTTCCGAGAGTTCCCGAAATCAATGAGAGACAGGAGGCATAATCCGCGATGCCGTGGCGCATGGTCTGCCAACTCTTTTGCGTCGGGGCAAGGCCAAGGGTTTTCGCCACTTCGTCCACGACCATCCCGGCCTTGTCGCCAAGGGCCTTGCGGTCGCCCGAAGCCCCGCCGATCTGCACCTTTTCGATAGTCGCACGCTTTTGGCCGATGGCCGTGAGATGATCGGACAGTGGTAAGCGCCAGGCAAGCAGACGGTCCCGAACGGTGATTTGCGTGGCTGCCTGCATCCGCGTGCGGCCCATGAGGGGGACGTCACCGAACCGCTTTTCGAGGGCTTCGAATTCTGTTTCAAGGGTTTTCAAGCGGCCCTCGATCAGGATGGATGCCTCGCGCAGTGCAAGGACCATCGCGGTATCCACGACATCCTGCGACGTGGCACCCTTGTGTACGGCGTCGGCGGGTGCAATCGCCTTCAATTGTTTCACAAGACGCGGGATCGGTACGCCATCTTGCCCCATGCCTGTGGCGATATCGGCAAAGTCGATCGTTGCGGTCTCGATCGCCCGCGCGGCCTCTTCCGCCTTTGCCGTGTCGAACAATCCGGCCTTGCCGCAGGCGCGTGACCATGCCGCTTCGAAGGCGAGCATATGCGACATTTGCCGTTCGGCGGAAAGAATCCCGGCCATCTCCGCATCGCCGAAAAGACCGGAAAGCCAAGGGTGATCGAAAACCGAGATGTTCATCGGGCTACGTCCTCGCTGAAAGGCAAAAAGGGCGGTCGTTGCCGCCCCTTTTGAATGACTTGTTTCGGCTCAAATATCGAGGAAAACCGTTTCGCCCTCGCCCTGAAGGCGGATATCGAAGCGATATTTCCCCTCGCCGGTTTTCTTGGCGATAAGCGTGTCCACGCGCGGGCGCTGTTCGACCCGGTTCAGAAGCGGATCGTTTTCATTGTCTTCATCCTCGAAATAGATCCGGGTATTGAGACCGATGTTGATTCCGCGGGACACCACCCAAAGCGAGATATGCGGCGCGCTGTCTACCCCGCCACGGCCCTTGTAGGGGCCGGGCTTCACGGTGCGCAGCGTGAATTCACCGGTTTCCGCATCGGCGGCAAAGCGGCAATGGCCGGTAACGGCCGGATCGGCGCCCTCGGCCCCCGGGAAGATGCCGCTTGCGTCGCATTGCCAGCTTTCGATCAGGGCATCGCGCATCGCCCAGCCGGTGCCATCGTACACGGAGCCAACGATCTCGATGATCTCGCCTTGTGCCTTGCTTTCGTCGATGAAGGGGGTGGTGCCGATCTCTTCGTCGTAATACCCGGCATTCCCGGCGTAGGTTGGCATCAATCCGATGTGGACATAAGGACCCGCTGTTTGCGACGGGCTTTCTTGCAGAGTGTCGAGTTTCTGGACCATGATTACATACCCTCCAGCTTGTTCTCGAACATGGTCTGGCGGCGCCCGCGCAGAACGATGTCGAATTTATAGGCAAGGAAATCGAGCGGGCGCGACTTCGAGAAATCGAGTGGCGCGACCAGGCGGTCGAGCTGGCTGCGCTCCTTGATCGTCGCGGCGATCGGGCAATGGTTGATCAGCGGGTCACCCTCGAAATACATCTGGGTGATCAGGCGCTGACCGAAGCTGTGGCCATAGACGGACACATGGATATGCATGGGCCGCCAGTCATTGCCGCGGTTGGGCCAGGGATAAGCGCCGGGGCGCACGGTCAGGAATTCGTAATACCCGTTCTCGTCGGTGATGGTCCGCCCGCAGCCGCCGAAATTCGGATCGAGCGGTGCGAAATAGGTATCCTTCTTGTGACGGTAACGACCGCCCGCGTTGGCCTGCCAGATCTCGATCAGCGTATTGGGGACGGGGCGGCCCATCTCGTCCAGAACCCGCCCGTGCATCAGGATGCGCTCCCCCACGGCTGGGGCCTTGCCCTTGGTCCAGTTCAGGATCAGGTTGTTGTCGAGCGCGCCGAGCTTCCCATGCCCGAAGGTCGGGCCGGTCTCTTCCGAAGGGGTGCTTTCCATCGACAGAAGCGGCAGGTTCGGCGAGCGTGCAACGCTGGTCTTGTACCCCGGATTGTAGGGGTCGGGATGGATCGCGCGGTTTCGGGGGATCAGCGGTCCCTGATCCACGTTCAATCGGTCAGTCATTTTCACGTTCCTCCATTTCCGCAAAGGTCTGTTTGGCGAGTTTCAGGGCGTGGTTCGCCTTCGGTACCCCCGCATATATCGCCACATGCTGCAGGGCCTCCGCGATGTCGTCTTTCGACGCACCCGTGCGCAGCGTGGCGCGGATGTGCATCGGGATTTCTTCGAAGTTTCCCGTCGCCGCCAGAAGCGCAATGGTCAGCATCGACCGTTCCCGGCGCGAAATCTTATCCGAGGACCATACCGTGCCCCAGGCGCTCTCGGTGATGAGCGATTGAAAGGGCAGGTCGAATTCGGTTTTTGCCGCCTCGGCGCGGTCCACGTGGGCATCGCCCAGAACCTCGCGCCGGGTCTTCATGCCCTGATCGAATTTTTGGCTCATGCGCTGATCCTTTCCACAAATGTCATCAATGCCCTGGTAAAGGCTTCCGGCGCCTCGATCGCGGGCAGGTGCCCGGTGTCTTCGAACATGACCAGATCGGCACGCGGCAGCACGCGGGCCAGTGCTTCGACCATGTCGGGCGGGGTGGCCAGATCGTGCTTTCCGCCGAGTACGAGCGCGGACTGAGTGATTTCGCCCAAGCGCTCGGTAATGTCTGTTCCGGCAATCGCGGCACAGGTGGCGATATACCCCTCTTGATCGGTTCGTGCCAAAAGCGTCCGCCACAAGGGCGCGGTCCTGTCCGCAAGCATCTTGGGTCCGAACCACCGTGGCATGATGCCTTCCGCCATTGCCGCCATGCCATTTTCACGAACGGCTTGGATGCGCGTGTGCCAGCCTTCGGCGGCCCCCAGCATGGAGGCGGTATTGGACAGGACAAGGCCGGCAACGCGCTCGGGTGCCATCAGTGCGACGTGCTGCGCGATCAACCCGCCGATCGAGCAGCCAACGATGATCGCGCGGTCTATCCCGGTCCCGGTCATCGCGGCCAGAACATCTTCGGCCAGATCGGGAATCCCATAACCCTGTGGGGCGGTTTCCGATAATCCATGTCCGCGTTTGTCCATGCGAAGGCAGGCGCGGTCCTCGGGCAGGGCCGCGATAACCGCGTCCCACATCCGCAAATCCGTGCCGAGAGAGTTGACAAAGACCAACGGCACACCGCTGCCAGCCCGGTGATCGACGTGCATTATGCCCCAGTCGCGTGTGATTGCTTGCATTGGTACCTCCTGACTCAGACCTTTGCATAATATTTTCCCTTGAAAAAATACAATCTTGCGTCAAAAGTATAACCAAATGAATATACCACCCGGTTTGAAACTCCGCCATATCGAGGCGTTTCTGGCGGTCGCGCAGAATGGCACGATCTCGGCCGCAGCGCGGGCGCGCAATGTTTCGCAGCCCGCATTGTCCAAGACCATTGGCGAGCTTGAGACCTTTTTAGGCACAGCATTGTTTGAGCGGACCGGCAGGCGCGCGGTCCTGACCCCGGCGGGGGAGGGCTTTCGCGCCCATGCGCTGGTTGCGGTGCAAAGCCTCGAAGCGGGGGTGCGCGATCTGTCGGGCAAAGCCGCGCCGGGGCTGGTCAAGGTCGGGGTGCTGCCTACCGTTGCGGGCGGATTTTTCCCGTCTGTCGCGCTGGATTATCATCGCACGCAGCAGCAAGCGCGGATCGGGATCATCACCGGGCCGAATCGCTATTTGCTCGACATGCTGCGCTCGGGCGGGATCGACCTGATGGTCGGGCGGATGCCATCGGCCAAGGATATGCCCGGCCTGTCCTTCGAGCATCTTTACGACGAACCGGTGCTTTTGGTGGCGCGGGCGGATCACCCGGCACTGGCCCTGCCTGCGCCAGAGGCGCTGGCGATGTATCCGCTGATTGCCCCCAACCCCGGGGCGATCATTCGCCAGACCGTGGATCAATATCTGGCCGCGCAGGGGCTGAGCGGCCTCGTGCCTGCCTTCGAAACGGTTGCCCTGCCGGTTGCCCTCTCCCTGATCGAACGATCCGACATGCTGTGGTTCATCTCGCGCGGGGTGGTCGAACGCGAGTTGCAGCGGGGCACCCTTGCCGAGGTGAACCTGAAATCGGGTTATATGTCGGGCGCGGTCGGGATCACACGCAAGTTCGCCTTCAACGAAAACAGCCCCGCCGATTTACTGGCGAGGCTGCTGCACAGGCGAGCCGGGGAAATGGCCCGCGACGCGTGATCAGACCGCTTCGAGGGCGATGGCAATCCCCTGGCCGACGCCGATGCACATGGTCGAAAGGGATTTTTCGCCGGGTTTCAGATCCAGCATGGCGGTGCCGGTGATCCGGGCGCCGGACATACCCAGCGGATGGCCAAGAGCAATGGCCCCGCCGTTGCGGTTCACCCGGGCGTCATCGTCGGCAATGCCCAGATCGCGCAACGTGGCCAGCCCCTGCGAGGCGAAAGCCTCGTTCAGTTCGATCACCGCGAAATCCTTCTGGGTCAGGCCTAGGCGCTCCATCAGCTTTTGCGAGGCCGGGGCAGGGCCGAAGCCCATGATGCGCGGCGCGACCCCGGCAGTGGCACCGCCCAGAACCCGCGCGATGGGGGTCAGCCCGTGCTTTTCCGCGGCCTCCTTCGTGGCAAGGATAAGTGCGGCTGCCCCGTCGTTGACGCCCGAGGAGTTCCCCGCGGTCACGGTTCCATCGGCCTTGACGAAGGTTTTGAGCTTTTGCAGCCCCTCCAATGTGGTCGAGGGGCGGGGATGTTCGTCCTGCTCCACGATCAGCGGGTCGCCCTTGCGCTGGGGGATCGTGACGGGAACGATCTCGCGTGCGAGTCGCCCGTTTTCCATCGCCTCACCTGCCTTTTGCTGCGAACGCAGGGCGAAGGCATCCTGATCGGGCCGGTTGATGTCGAAATCCTCTGCCACATTCTCGGCGGTTTCGGGCATCGAATCCACGCCGTATTGCTTCTGCATCAGCTTGTTGACGAAACGCCAGCCGATGGTGGTGTCGTAAACGGCGTTGGCGCGCGAAAAGGCGGTGTCGGCTTTCGGCATCACGAAGGGCGCGCGCGACATGGATTCCACCCCGCCTGCCACAATCAGCCCGGCTTCGCCCGACTTGATGGCGCGGGCTGCCGTGATGATGGCATCCATGCCTGATCCGCAGAGCCTGTTCATCGTCGTGCCCGGCACCGTTTCAGGATATCCGGCCAGCAAGAGCGACATGCGCGCGACATTGCGGTTATCTTCGCCGGCCTGGTTGGCGCAGCCGAAGATCACCTCGTCGATGGCGGCGAGGTCCATACCGGGGTTACGTTCGGCCAGGGCCTTGAGCGGAATCGCACCCAGGTCATCGGGTCGGACGGAGGACAGCGCGCCGCCATAGCGCCCGATGGGCGTGCGGATATAGTCGCAGATATAAACTTCGGTCATCAGATATCCTCCGGTACGATCAGGTCGCCGACGGGGCCATCGGTGTGCAATGTGGCGCCGGTAACGGCCTGGAGTTCTTCCATCGAAATGGCGGGCAGTTTCTCACGCAGGTTGAACTTGCCATCCTCGATGTCGAGAACCGCCAGGGACGTATAAACGCGGGTCACACAGCCAACCCCCGTCAAAGGGAAGGTGCAGGCTTCGACCAGCTTGGGCTGGCCATCCTTGGTCACGTGATCGGTGACCACCGCAACGGCCTTGGCCCCATGGACCAGGTCCATCGCACCGCCCACGGCGGGAACCCCCTTGGAGCCGACCCGCCAGTTCGCCAGATCGCCGTTCTGTGCAACCTGGTAGGCCCCGAGAACGGCCAGGTCGAGGTGCCCGCCACGCACCATCGAGAAACTGTCGGCATGATGGAAGAACGAGGCCCCGGGCTTCAGCATGATCGCTTTCTTGCCCGCGTTGATCAGGTCCCAATCCTCTTCGCCCTCCTTGGGCGCTTTGCCAAAGCCCAGCACGCCGTTTTCGGTGTGATAGGTTACGTCGCGCCCTTCGGGTTGGAAGGTGGCGATCATTTCGGGAAAGCCGATGCCAAGGTTCACATAGGAGCCGTCTTCGAGATCCTGCGCGGCACGCCACGCGATCTGGGCATTCGTCAGCTTGTCTTCCATGAGGTTGAAATCGGACATCAGTAAACCACTCCCGTGCGGACAAGCACTTCTTCCTGTTGCGGGTCGGGCACTTCGACAATGGTGTCGACGAAGATGCCCGGCGTAACCACCTGCTCGGGGTCGATAGAGCCGGGTTCGCTCAGGCTCGATACCTGGGCGATGGTCTTGTCGGCGGCCATGGCCATGAGCGGGTTGAAATTGCGCCCTGCCAGGCGATAGGTCAGGTTGCCGAGGGTATCGCCCAGCTGCCCCTTGATCAGTGCGAAATCGGCGCGCAGCCAACCTTCGCGGACATACATCTTGCCGTCGAATTCCTCGGTCGGTTTGCCCTCGGCCAGTTCGGTTCCGTAGCTGGACGGCGTGTAAAAGGCCGGGATGCCCGCACCTGCGGCGCGGATACGCTCGGCCAGCGTACCTTGCGGCACAAGCTCAAGCGCGATCTGGCCCGACAGATATTTCTCGTTGAAGGCTTCGGCATTGGATGAGCGCGGGAAAGAGCAGATCATTTTCGCGACCATGCCGGCCTTGATCATGGCGGCGATGCCGATGGCACCGTTGCCCGCATTGTTGTTGATCACCGTCAGGTTTTTCGGGCTGCCGGTTGCGCGGAACCTGTCGATCAGCGCATGGATCAGTTCGATCGGCGCGCCGGAGCCGCCGAAACCGCCGATCATGACTTTCGCTCCGTCGGGGATATCCGCGACGGCATCGGCCACAGAAAGCGAGACTTTGTTCATGAGGACCCTCCGTTTCTGGCCGTAGCCATAGCCTGCGCCGCTGCGGCAGGCGAGATGATTTGGTCAATTATTGAGATTTGTTCATTATGTTGCTATCGCTGTTCGCATGTTGAACAAACCGACCGACTATGTCGCCTCCTTGGCCAAGGGGCTGCGCGTCATCGAAGCCTTCGGCGCGAATACGCCGCGCCTCTCGATCACCGAGGCGGCAGCGGCAAGCGGGCTTGACCGCGCCACGACGCGGCGTGTTTTGCTGACGCTCAACCGCGAGGGTTATGCCGATTACGACGGCAAGTTCTTTACACTGACGCCGCGTATTCTGCGTCTTGGCATGGCGGCGCTGGCCTCGTTGCCCTTGTCGCAGATCGTGCAACCTTGGCTGAATCAATTGTCCGAGAGAATCGGGCAAAGCTGTTCGGTGGCGCTGCTGGATGAAAGCGATATCGTCTATATCGCTCGTGCGGCGCAAAAACGGGTGATGTCCGTCGGGCTTATGCCCGGGTCGCGCCTGCCTGCGCATTGCACCTCGCTTGGGCGTGTCCTTCTGGCCGCGTTACCGCGAGAGGAGGCCGCAGGGCTGGTCGAAAGGTCCGACCTCACGCCGCGCACCCGGTTTTCACTCGTCGAACCCAAGGATATCATGACGCGCATCGACGACGCGCGCGACAAAGGGTTTGCGCTGGTGAACCAGGAGGTCGAGCTTGGATTGCGGTCCATCGCCGTCCCGCTCATGGGGCGGCACGGCACGGTCGTCGCGGCGCTCAACATCGGCCTGCCCGCGACGGACGCCCCCCCCGAGGCCACCGTCGATGAGTATCTGCCCCACCTGTTGCGCCTCCAGTCGGCCATGGGCCGAGTTCTTTGATTGACAATATTTAGAGGTCTAAGTTAACAGGTGTCAACGTGGGGAGGAAACATCTGATGGACATCTTGAAACTGGACGCGAACCTGACTCTTTCGAAAAAAGCAGACCTGTATTACGGAGGGGCATGGGTTCCACCCATCGAAGGACTTTACGAAGAAACCCTGAATCCGGGCACCGGGCAGCCGATCGGAACGGTTGCCACGGCGGGCCGCGCCGACGTGGACGCCGCGGTTGCCGCGGCGGGGAAGGGTTTCGAGGAATGGCGCGATGTCGCGCCGCTGGAACGGGCCCGCATCCTCAAGGAAATCGCGGCGCTGTTGCGCAAACATGGCGATGAACTGGCGATGATGGATGCCGCGAACTGCGGCAATCCCTACACGGAAATGCGCGGTGATGCCGCGATTGCCGCAGCCCAGATGGAATTTTTCGCGGGTCTCGTGACCGAAATGAAGGGTGACACGATCCCGATGGGGCCGGACCGCGTCAACATGACATTGCGCCAGCCGCTCGGCGTCGTTGCCCGGATTCTCGCCTTCAACCATCCTTTCATGTTCTGCGGCGGCAAGATGGCCGCGCCGCTGGCGGCGGGCAATGCCGTTATCATCAAACCCCCGGTGCAGGCGCCCCTTTCGGCCCTGCGTCTTGCCGAACTCGTCGATGGCCTGATGCCGAAAGGCACGTTCAGCGTTCTGCCCGGCGGGGTCGAAGCCGGTGCCGGGCTGGCCGAGCATCCCGACGTGGCCAAGGTGACGCTGATCGGGTCGGTTCCCGCCGGGCGCGCGGTGATGCGCAGTGCCAGCGACACGGTCAAGCCCGTCCTGCTGGAACTCGGTGGCAAGAACGCCCTGATCGCCTATCCCGACAGCGACCCGAAAAAGATTGCAGATGCGATTGTCGCCGGGATGAACTTCGGCTGGTGCGGACAGTCCTGCGGCTCGACAAGCCGGGCTTTCCTGCATCAGGATATTCACGATGAGGTGATCTCCCATCTGGCCGAGGCCGTCGCGCGGTATCAACCCGGCGTGCCGACCGATCCGGAAACCACCATGGGGGCCATCGTCAGCCAGGCGCAGTTCGACCGCGTGATGAGCTTCATCGACTCCGCCAAGAGCGAAGGCGCACAGGCCGTTACGGGCGGGCATGCCGTGACCGATGGCGCCTTGGCCGATGGCTATTTCATCGCGCCGACGATCTTTGCCGACGTGACTCCGGAAATGCGGATTGCGCGGGAAGAGATCTTTGGCCCGGTGCTCGCCGTTCGCAAGTGGTCGGACGAAGACGAGATGCTGAGCGAGGTCAATGCGCTCGAACTTGGCCTGACCTGCGCGATATGGACCCGCGACCTTGTCACCGCGCACCGAACGGCGGCGAGTGTCGAGGCAGGGTTCGTCTGGGTCAACGAGGTCGGTCGCCATTTCCTCGGGGCGCCTTTCGGCGGGGTCAAGCAATCCGGTATCGGACGCGAGGAAGGCATCGGTGAACTGATTTCCTTCACCCACGAGAAGAACGTTCACATCAACCTCGCCGGGCAATAAGCGGCTGGCCGGGGGGAGGCGACGCGGGCTGAAAGGCCGGCAATCACCTGCCCCGATCTTCCCTTAACGCCGATCATCCGGGCGGCGATCAAGAAAGAAAACGGCGGCGCCGCCGGTGTGCAGGTGCGGCTGAATGAAAAGAAACAGAAAGTTGGATGGAAACATGACTGATCAAAAACCTTCACGCGTTGAGACGCCTGTGCCTTCGGCGGGTACTGGTGTATGGGGTAGTGATGTATTTGCGGATATGCTTCGTGGCTTGGGTGTTAAGTATGTTGCGCTGAACCCCGGGTCGAGTTTCCGGGGGTTGCATGACAGTCTTGTCAATCACCTTGGGAACGCGGATCCGCAGATGCTTTTGTGCCTGCACGAGGAGCATGCGGTGGCGATTGCGCATGGTTATGCGAAGGTGACGGGGGAGCCGCTTGCGGTGATCCTGCACAGCAACGTGGGCCTGATGCATGGCACGATGGCGATCTTCAACGCCTGGTGCGACCGTGTGCCGGTGCTGATCTACGGGGCGACGGGGCCGGTGGATGCGGCGATGCGGCGGCCGTGGATCGACTGGCTGCACACCTGCCGGGACCAGGCCTCGATGATCCGCCATTATGTGAAGTGGGACGACCAGCCTGCCTCGATGGAGGCGGCGCTTGAGTCGATGCTGCGCGCGGATGTGATCGCGCGGAGCGAGCCGATGGGGCCCACTTATGTCAATTTCGACGTGTCGATCCAGGAGAAGCGGCACGAGGCGGCGCCGGCGCTGCCGGATTTCTCGCGCTACCAGCCGCCGCTGCCGGCCGAGCCTGCCGCCGAAGGGGTGGCACGAGCGGCAGAGCTGCTGAAGGGGGCGAAGGCCCCCGTGGTCCTGGCGGGGCGGGTATCGCGCGACCCGGCGGACTGGGCGCGGCGGGTGGCGCTGGTGGAGGCGCTGGGCGCGAGGGTCCTGACGGATATCCGGATCGGGGCGTCCTTCCCGACGGACCATCCGCAGCATCGCGGCAAGCCGGCCTTCTTCATCGACGATGCGGCGGGCGAGGTGCTGCGCGAGGCGGACGTGATCCTGAGCCTCGACTGGCTGGACCTTGCCGGGACGCTGAAGCTGGCGGGCGAGGTGACGGCGAAGGTCATCCAGGCCTCGCAGGATTACCAGTTGCACAACGGCTGGGGCATGGAACACCAGGCCCTGCCGGCGCTCGACCTGCACCTGGCCTGCGCGCCGGACCGGGCGATGCATGCCATCGCGGATGCGCTGGAGGTGGGTGCGGGCGCGGCGCCGGAGGCCCTGCCGGTCAAGCCGGCGCTGGAGGCGCCCGCGCCGGAGACGCCGCTCGACATCATGACGCTGGCCGGGGCGCTCGGCGAGGGGCTGGACGGGGTCTGCGCCAGCATCGTGCGCCTGCCGCTGGGCTGGGCCGGGGAGGCCTGGCACTTCCGCCACCCGCTGGATTTCCTGGGCTCGGACGGCGGTGCCGGGATCGGCTCGGGTCCGGGGATGCTGATCGGCGCGGCGCTGGCGCTGAAGGACAGCGGGCGGATGCCGGTCGCGGTGCTGGGCGACGGGGACTTCATGATGGCGGCCTCGGCCTTCTGGACGGCGGCGCATTACGGCACGCCGTTCCTCGCGGTGGTGTCGAACAACCGCTCGTTCTACAATGACGAGGTCCACCAGGAGCGCGTCGCGGTGGCCCGCAACCGCCCGGTGGAGAACAAGTGGATCGGCCAGCGGATCGGCGACCCGGATATCGACATTGCCGGTGTCGCCCGGGCGCAGGGCTGCGAGGGGATCGGGCCGGTGGAGACCGCCGGCGAGCTTGTCGAGGCGGTGAAGAAAGGCCTGGAGATGGTGCGCGAGGGCAAGAGCGTGGTGATCGACGCGCGGGTCCGGCCGGGCTACAACCCCAACATGGTCGCCGGCCTGACGCGGAGCGACTGAGCATGCCCAGGATCTACATAGCACAAGACCCGGTTCTGGACGAGGTTCTGGAGCGCGCCTCGGCGCGGCTGGAGGACCAGGGCTGGGAGGTGGTGCGCGGCCCGGCGATCACGCCGGGGGTGCCGCTGCGGCTGACGCCGGATCAGCGGCAGGCGCTGCTGGGGGATGTCGATATCATCGTGGCCAGCTCGCGCTCGCGGCTGGGCGAGGAGGATCTCGACGCCTCGCCGCGGCTGCGGGGGCTGGTGTTCCCGACGATCGGGGTCGATGCGGTCGATCTGGAGGCCTGCGCGGAGCGCGGGCTGATCGTGGCCAATGGCGCGACGCCCGAGAACTTCCTGGCGATGTCCGAGGCGACGGTGATGCTGATGCTGGTGCTGCTCTACCGGCTGCACCGGTCCGAGCGCCTTTTGCGTGAGAACGCGGGGCGCCCGCAGCAGATGTACGCGCGGATGCTGTGCGGGCGGCGCATCGGGCTGATCGGGTCGGGTCGGATCGGCGGCGGGGTGATCGACCGCCTGCAGGCCTTCGAGCCGGCGGAGATCCTGGTGCATGACCCGTTCCTGACGCCGCAGACCGCGCCGGAAGGCGTGCGGCTGGTGGCACGCGAGGAACTGCTGGCGCAGGCCGACGTGATCAGCCTGCACGTGCCGCTCAATGCCGGGACCCGGGGCCTGATCGGGGAGGCCGAACTGCGGGCGATGAAGCCGGATGCGATCCTGATCAACACCTCGCGCGGCGGGCTGATCGACGAGGCCGCGCTGGCGCGGGTGATGACCGAGGGGCACCTTGCGGGGGCGGGGCTGGATGTGACGGAAACCGAACCGATGCCCGCCGACCACCCGCTGCGCGAGATCGACCGGGTCGTCCTGACGCCGCATATCCTGGGCCACACGGTCGACCTCTACTCGGTCATGCCCGAGGTCCTCGTCGAAAACGCAACCCGCATCATGCAAGGCAAACTCCCCAAATACACACGTAACCCGGAAATCCAGAAAACATGGCAAGACAAACTCAGAAAAACGTAAAGTAGGAAAGCGCGGATAGGGCGTATTCCGCGCCCTTTTCCGATGCGAAATGGCACAACAGGTGTCGCGTAGCCCTTAATTGTGAGATGGGAAATCCAACGAAATCAACGGCTGAGCTTTGCCCTTAAATATGAGATTTTGCCTTTAATTCTGATATTTTTGCCCTTAAACCTGAGACAGGGTTCACAGACATTTGCGGCAAATATCGATGAATGATGATGGCGAAGACTCCGTTGCCGTTGGTGCTGAAGAGGCGCGCAGGGCCGCGGTGCTGCGCCCTCTTGTTCAGGCATATCTCAATGGGACTGGCAGCCTGGAACGTGGCATCAATGACGCCGTTTGGGAGCTTGGTGTCAGCAGGGCGACGGTCTGGCGTTGGATAAAACGGTTGGCGGAAGAGGGTGGGCGCACCAGCGCTCTGGCTCCGCGGAAACGGGGCCGCCCGACCGGGACGATGTTAATATCCAGCAAAGTCGAAGCGGTAATCGAGGAGCACCTTCGCCGCTATTTCTTGCGCCGGGAGCGTTCGAGCTTGTCGCGCGTCGTGACAGAAATCCGCAGCGCTTGCTGGCAGGAGGGCTTGCAACCGCCGACACGGCGAACGGTTCAGCGTCGTCTGGATGCGATGGATGCCCGCGAAGTTGCGAAGGCACGAGAGGGCGCAAAGGCGGCCCGCCAGAAATTTGCGCCGGTCACAGGTGAGAACAAGGCCAGTATGCCACTGGAGATCGTCCAAATTGATCATACACCGGCGGACATCATTCTTGTCGACGGCTTTGAACGCAAACCAATTGGGCGGCCTTGGGTCACGCTGGCGATCGACGTCGCAACGCGGATGGTGACCGGATATTACACCTCTCTCGAGGCACCTTCGCGTCTGTCAGTGGCGCTTTGCCTGACACAGGCGGTGGCCCTCAAGGAGGAACTTCTTGCGGAATTGGCGTGCGATGTTCCTTGGCCGGCACAGGGCAAACCGCACAGCATCCACGTCGATAACGGTCGCGATTTCCGGTCGCGCGCCTTTCGGTCGGCCTGTGCGGATTGGGGGATCGATCTGGTCTATCGACCGCCAGCAAGTCCTCACTTCGGTGGTCACATCGAACGGTTGATCGGCACCATGATGGGGGCCGTTCACCTGTTGCCGGGAACAACGCAATCCTCGATCGCGGCAAAGGGCGACTATGACGCCGAAAGCAAGGCCACGATGACGTTGAGCGAATTCGATCGCTGGTTTGCTCTGGAAATCTGCCGTTACAACAACAGCATTCATTCAAGTCTTGGCTGCACGCCCGTTGCCAAATGGGAGGCGCTCTCAGAGCAAATGACAGGCGACATCCCCTTCGAGATGGAAGCCTTTCAGGTGAGCTTCCTGCCGAGTGAACTGCGCAAGATCAGGCGTGACGGCATCCATCTGTTCCAGATAAGGTACTGGTCCGATGCCCTTGCAGGCCACATTGGGCGCGGGGATGGAAAGGTGGTCGTTCGCTACGATCCTCGCGATATCTCAATGATCTGGGTCGAACTGGACGATGGCCGGTATGTTGAGGCGCGGTACAGAAACCTGGAAATTCCGCCCGTCTCGCTCTGGGAATATCGCGAAGCGATGAGGAAGGCCCGTGCCCTTGGCAAGTCCGGGTCTAATGAGCTGGTGCTGGCTGAGCTGATCCGACAGCAACGCCAGATCGAAGCTGAAAGCCGGGGCCTGACGAAGGCCGAACGCAGAACCCGTGAAAGAAAAGGGACATTGAAGGGCACGAACTCGGCCGTCTCGACAACCGAAGGGCTGCGCCCGATCGATACGGGTGATACATCGCGCCCATTGTTCAAGGTGGAGAGATGGTGAATTGAGGGCAGGGACAACTGAAGAAGACGGCCGGATCGCCCTCATTCAATCGGATATCTGGATCGGCTTTCCTCGGGCGGAACAGGTGTTGGACCGCTTGCAGGGCATGATCGAAGCGCCACGACAAACCCGTATGCCTGGGCTTCTTGTGCATGGCGCCTCCGGGATCGGAAAGACGATGATTGCCCGAAACCTGTCGCGCAAGTACGCACCAGAATACGATCCGGCGTCGGGCATCACCCGCACACCGCTTCTGCTGTTGCAAGCGCCGCCCGCACCTGATGAACGGCGGTTTTACCTGCACATCCTGGCCGCCGTCGGCGCCCCGGCGACGGCTCTTAGCGCCCGCGCTCAAAATGTGGCTTCCCTCGAAGTCCGTGTCATCGCGCTCTTACGCGACCTTGGCCTGCGGATGATCATGATCGACGAGGTCCACAATCTCTTGGCCGGGACCCACCGCGAACAGCGCCGATTTCTCAATGTCCTGCGGTATCTCAGCAATGAACTCGAGGTGTCACTGGTCTGCCTTGGGGTCAGCGAGGCCGTCGATGCTATTCGCGGTGATATCCAGCTTGCCCGACGGCTGGACGAACATCATCTGCCAAACTGGCGCGACGATGCCGAGTTCTCGGACATGATCCAGACCCTTATTGCTGCCATGCCACTGGAAAAGAAGTCCAACCTGAAGGTCAAATCTCTCAAGCAGGTCTTGGCACTGACCGGTGGGGTGACCTCGCGCATCTTCGCTCTGGTCAAGGATCTTTCCATCGACGCCATTATCACAGGCGAGGAATGCATCACCGATGACGCAATCGCAAAATGGACGCCGGTTTGGTCGCGCCATGCGAACCCCCATCGGCGGCTCCAGAAGTCCCGGGTGTGAAGCCGCACCCGCTGCCCAAGACTGTCGCGCCGCTGCCAGACGAGTTGTTGTCAGGTTGGTTGTCTCGGCTGGCGGCGGCCAACTACTGTGATGATGCGGAACTACTGGCTCATCTCAGAATCGATACCGCGCATGGCACCGCCTTGGACTTCAACGTCGACGCGGCTGCGGCGGCGAAGATTGCCAACGCCGCACGGGTTAACCCAGATGTTGTTCGATCTTTGACCTTTCCGGCAATGACGCCACGAGAAGCCTCGCTGACGGCTCAGATGCCATTCCAGCATTGCATGCAATGCGCCAGAGAGGGTCTTTCGCTCAGGCATTGGAGGCGGGCCTGGGCATTTGACTGCCAAGTTTGCGGGACGAGACTTGTGCAGACCCTTGGCAAACTCCGTGAGGAACAAATATCTGGAAAACTGATATACCGAGCGCGCCGCGGGGCAGAGATGCTTGAGTGCGCCGCGCGCTCGCGCGGCCCCAAGCAACTTCGGCGCGCAATGCGCGCAGTCACCTTTGCCATGTCACTCAAAACCTTCCGCGGGGATCCGTCGTTCGCTGTCCAGAACCCCAGATCGGAAGTTAGGCTGTTCTGCCTCGCCGCAATCGCCGCCGCTCGATCTCATCCCTTGGCTAAGGCAGCCATCGTCAGCAAAAGCATCGACGACTATGCAAGGGTTGCTCTCTTGCGCGCCTTCGAGAAGGAGCCTCGATTGCTTGCCGCGGTTGATCACATCGCGCAAAGGTGCGCGAGAAACAGGGGCCCCATGACAGCCGTATCTCACAATTAAGGGCAAAAATTGTCGCCAAACGCGTCGCGTCTCAGATTAAAGGGCAACGCGACA
>JAJFKK010000085.1 GCA_021773245.1 Gammaproteobacteria bacterium
CAGAGCCCGGATTCAATATTTCCAGTTCTTTGACTGCGGCACGAATCTCCTCAGCCAGCTTTGTTGCACCGTTTATATCTGTATCAGGCATGATGATGCAAAACTCTTCACCACCATAACGTCCAACAAAATCTGTTGGACGATTAATATTGTTTTGCAAACAATAGGCAATGGACTATAAACATTCATCGCCTTTAATGTGTCCATATTTATCATTATATTGTTTAAAAAAGTCTATATCGATCATTAACATCGAAATTGGTGTCTTCAAACGTTTTGCACGTGACCATTCTTTTTCAATCGTGAAATCAAAGCTTCTACGGTTTTGAATCTGTGTTAACTCATCAATGATCGACAATTCAGTTAATCTCTCATTTACCATCTGTAACGATTCCAGTAACTCTTGATTCTCTAATTTAAGTCGTATCGCATTAGTTAGAGTTTCGTTGTTCCATTTAAAGGATTTTTTTATAACTAACAAATAAACAACTGCGCAAACGCCTATATTAATGTATTCGTCCTGTTCTTGAGAAAACAACCATAAAATAGGCGGAATGACTAATGGATAGACAAACATGTTGAATGAAAGCCTGTCAGAAACAAAAGAGACAAACCCGGAAGGCATTATTACTGATATCAACATTAATAAATAAACTTGCTTTAAAATCGGTAGATAGTATAAAAAATCAACGATACCAATACCGTATATAGCGCCTAACACGCCTGCACAAATAGCGAAGCGTTTTTGAATGACTCTAAAATCAGTCGTTTCGTTTATTATTTTTTGGGTTTTATTAATATCGATAATTCGATACACATTTAACGCAAACATTGATGACGTCCAGATATAGACATGCATAGCATCAACATGATTATGTATTAACGAAACAACGATTATTATTGAGATAAGATGAAGTAAGGGGCGCGCAACAGATTTTGTATACAATAGACTGACTTGCTCAGCATATACACGCTGGTCAATTTTGGCGGAGGCTTCTAAATTTGTAGCTGCCATAAGCTAACGTATCATTTCCTGTCCTGCATATGAAATCGCCATGCATCAATTAAATGACTATGTCATAAATATTACTCTGATTCTGTTATTAATGCATGCCTTTCGTCTATCACATCAACACCTTCAGGAATTTTAAATTCAAATAATGATGATGATATATCCGTGTTTTTTTTAATATCAAGAAAATCGATGCGAGTAGTTTGCCCCAGATTATCAACAATAATCATCATGCCTAATGTTGTATTTTCAAAACCTAAACGTATGTTTTTATACTGGGCTTCAAGGTTCTTTGGTGTTAACTCTATCCAGTCATGGTCTTCAATAATGCCCATATTAACTTGAATAAAATGCTCGGAAATATCGTTATTACCCAAAATAATGCCTGCGGGGGTCTCATCAATGGCATTACCCATTTCCCTAATCGTTAATTGCTCCAGGTCTTCATCAAATACCCAAAGTACATCACCATTAGAAATAATTTTTTGTGTATACGGTATTTCATATGACCAATGAAATTTTCCCGGTTGTTGTAAATGCAAAATGCCTTCTGTTCTTTCCAGTTCTTCTCCATTTTCATTAATTAAGCTCTGAACAAAATTTGCTTCCATTGATTTAAAATCAGATAAAAATTCTTGCAAAGGATCTTTAGCCTCTTCAGCAAAACTCAAGTTTGCTTGAAAAAGCATTAATAAAAAAAATGCATTTATTTTAAATTTAATCATTTATTTTTCGTCACATTTAATCCATTGGTGGTGGCGGCCCAGCTAATACTTCGCGGCTACCATTTGAACCTAACGGTCCTACCAGACCACTACGTTCCATTTCCTCTACGATTCTCGCCGCCCGGTTATAACCCACTCTTAATCGCCTTTGTATATAAGAGATAGATGCCTTGCGTGTTTCAGTCACAATTTGCACAGCTTCATCATAAAGTGGATCTAAATCATCCTGTGGCGTATCTAGACCAGGAATAGCATCTGCCCCACCTTCTGACGGTCCACTTAGTATCTCATCAAGATAATTAGCTTCACCACGTGACTTCAAATCAGCAACAACTTTATGTACCTCTTCATCTGAGACAAATGCACCGTGAACTCGTTCAGGAATACTTGTGCCGCCAGGTAGATATAACATGTCACCATGCCCTAACAACTGCTCTGCTCCCATTTGATCGAGAATAGTACGAGAATCAATTTTAGAAGAAACTTGAAATGCAATACGACTTGGTACGTTTGCTTTAATTAAACCAGTAATGACATCAACAGAGGGGCGTTGTGTTGCTAAAACTAAATGAACACCAGCTGCCCTCGCCTTTTGAGCTAATCGAGCAATTAATTCTTCTACTTTTTTGCCCACTGTCATCATCATGTCGGCAAGCTCATCAATAATGACGATTATAAATGGCAGCTTTTCTAAATAGCGAGGTTCATCATCTTCACTAATAGGCACATAAAAAGGATCAAGAATAGGATTACCTTTTGCCTTTGCATCCATGACTTTCTTGTTATAACCGGCGATATTCCTAACACCTAATGCGGACATTAACTTATAACGTTTTTCCATTTCAGCAACACACCATCGCAAGGCATTTGCTGCTTCTTTCATATCAGTGACAACAGGTGTCAAAAGATTAGGTATGCCTTCGTAAACCGATAGCTCAAGCATTTTTGGATCAATCATGATCATGCGTACGTCTGATGCTGTCGCTTTGTAAAGTAAACTTAAAATCATCGCATTCAATGCAACCGACTTACCTGAGCCTGTTGTGCCAGCAACTAATAAATGCGGCATCTTTCCTAAATCAGTAACAACGGGTTTACCACTAATATCTTTACCTAACGCTATCGCCATGGGAGATTTAATCGATTCGTACTCAGCCGTATTAATAATTTCAATTAGACTAACAAGCTCACGATTCTCGTTTGGTATTTCCAGCCCTATGTAAGGTTTCCCAGGAATCACATCGACAACGCGAACACTCATTACTGACAATGAACGTGCTAAGTCTTTTGAAAGCCCAATAATCCGGCTGCCTTTCACGCCTGGTGCAGTATCTAACTCGAAGCGAGTCACAACCGGTCCGGGGTGAACAGCAACAACTTCTACTGACACGCCAAAATCTTTTAATTTTATTTCTACCTGTCTTGATATTGCTTCTAATGCTTCTTTCGAATACTGCCCCTTTGAAACAACAGGATCATCTAGCAAACTTAATGCTGGCAACGCAGTTTCTGCATCGGGCTCAAATAAGCTTTCTTGTTTTTCTTTGATGGCGCGAATGCTGGGGGTTGGCTCAGGTACAACCTCCTGAATTTTTGGAGGGATACGTTGTTCCACAATTTCCTGTTCCTGCTTGAACAAATGTTCCCTGTCTTTTTTAACTCTTCGTCCTTCTACTTCATCTTTAAATGAAGATGCTCTGTTACGAATATTTGCTATTGAATTAAGAGTGAATTCACCAATCGTGTCCATCAATGCTAGCCATGATAAACCGGTGTATAAGGTTAAACCTATAATCAGCAGAGATAGCATTAAAAGCGTGCTACCAATATCACCGGTAGCATCTAATAAAATAGTACCTACCGCATCACCTAAGATTCCACCTGCTCCACTACCATCCGCACCACGAACAACATGTGGTAAAGCGCTTCCTGCAAGAAAATGCATCCAAGCGATGCCACAGCCGCCAATAAAACCAAGTAAAATCCCGACGCCACGCACAGAAAAGATGACTTGATTAAACATTTCTTTTTTGCGGCGTAATTGAAACCATCGCCAACCACTCACCAAAAACATAATTGGTATGAGATAACCAAAATAACCAAATACGTAAAGCATGATGTCGGCAATCCAGGCACCAATCGTCCCGGCACTATTGTGAATATCAGTTGCAGTAACAGAATGTGACCATCCTGGATCATCGGGATGATAGTCAAATAGTGCTATGAAGAGAAAAATCGCTACTATCAACGATGCAAAGACCAATACTTCTCTAAGATTGGTAATAACCTGCCCAGATATTGGCTTGCCCTCTTTTTGTTTTCGAGATGCTTGACTCACATTAATTCTTTTTGTTAGAAATTATACGTAATTATATGTTTATAAAGGAAGTATTTAAACTAAAAAATCAGTTTTCATTAGTTTTCCTGAGCTTTTTCGGTTTTTGCTGATCATACGGCTAAATACCCATGATACTTGGAAATACCACATCCATAGCACTTCCGTTTTCATCCATGGCCGCGTTGCTCCTCTTTGCAGGGAGTGACCATGCTACATCGTCGCGCCTTGCCCTGAATGAAAACGAATGCACTCTGAATACACCATTTCCAAGTATCATGGGTATAACGTACCATAGCCCAAATTTAATTATGCCATTCAAATCATTTGGAGTAGTCATTTATGAGCGAAACTCGTCATTCAAAACTATTAATTCTCGGTTCAGGACCTGCTGGATACACTGCAGCATTATACGCAGCACGAGCAAATCTTTCCCCTGTATTAATCACCGGAATTGAACAAGGTGGTCAATTAACGACCACGACTGACGTGGATAATTGGCCTGGTGACGTTGAAGGTCTGCAAGGTCCCGATTTAATGAATCGTATGCTAAAACATGTTGAGCGTTTTGATACGGAAATTGTATTTGACCATATTCATACTGCAGAGCTAAATGAGCGCCCTTTTAAACTTATCGGTGATAGCGGCACTTATACATGCGATGCACTCATTATCGCAACGGGGGCTTCAGCCCAATATCTTGGATTACCTTCTGAAGAAGCATTTATGGGTAAAGGTGTTTCAGCATGTGCCACTTGTGATGGTTTTTTCTATCGTGGAGCCGATGTCGCCGTTGTTGGCGGTGGTAATACGGCTGTTGAAGAAGCACTCTATTTATCAAATATTGCTAATAGCGTAACTGTTGTTCATCGACGAGATCAGTTCCGTTCTGAAAAAATTCTAGCAGACCGTCTTTTTGAAAAAGAAAAAAATGCTAATGTAAAAATCGAATGGAATCATACGCTTGATGAAGTCTTAGGTGATGATAGTGGTGTTACTGGTATGCGAATTAAAAGTACGCAAAGTGATGAAACAAAAGACATTGATCTAAAAGGTGTCTTTATCGCAATCGGACATAAGCCAAATACACAAATATTCGATGGGCAATTAGATATGAATAACGGTTACATCAAAATTAAAAGCGGTATCGAAGGTGGTGCAACCTCTACCAGTATTCCCGGTGTGTTCGCCGCAGGTGATGTTGCAGATCATGTTTATCGTCAAGCTATTACTTCTGCCGGAAGTGGTTGTATGGCAGCACTCGATGTAGAAACTTATCTCGACAATCTAAAATAACGGATTAACTATAATGAAAGCGATTCAAATATCAGAACACGGAGAACCTGAACAACTTAAATTAGTTGAAATCAAAGATCCTGAAATAAAAAATCCAACGGATATCAAAGTCAGGTTAAAAGCTGCTGGGGTTAATCCCGTAGATACGAAGCTTCGAGCTGGCGCATACCCCATCATGACATTCCCTGCCATTTTAGGTTGCGATGGCGCGGGCATTGTTGAATCCTGTGGCACAGATGTCACTCGATTCAAAGAAGGTGATGAAGTTTATTTCTTTAGCGGCGGTATTGCTTCGATACAGGGTAACTATGCAGAAGTCAAAGTACTCAATGAACGTTTCGCTGCACATAAACCAAAATCCATTAGTTTTATTCAAGCAGCAGCTGCGCCTTTAGTATTAATAACAGTTTGGGAGGCGTTATTTGATCGAATCAACTTAGAAAAAGATCAAACGATATTTATCAATGCTGGTGCCGGTGGTATTGGTCATGTCGCTATCCAACTCGCTAAACATATCGGCGCTAAAGTATGCACGACCGTCAGCAATAATGAAAAAGCCTTGTTTGTTAAAGAACTTGGCGCTGATTTTATTATTAATTATAAAAACCAGAATGTGACAGAATCCATTTTACAATGGACAGACAACAAGGGCGTCGATGTCTTTTTAGATAACCTTGGTGGTCCTGCAATACAAGAAACTCTCACTGCCGTTAAAAATTATGGTGACATAGTCACTCTGTTACAACCAGATGAATCAATTGACTGGTCAGTCGTAAGATTTAGAAACTTACGACTTTGCTTTGAAGTCATGCTAAGCCCACTCTTGTTTGATTTAAAAGACGCACAAAATCATCAAACATGGATACTAGAGCAAGGTGCCAAGTTAATTGATGAAGGAAAATTAAACCTTCACGTTAGCGACACTTTTCCTTTAAAAGACGCAGCAAAAGCGCATAGTCAAATTGAAGAAGGACATACCTCAGGAAAAATTGTCCTCGAAATATAAACATACTGTTATGTTTCTTAATAATGATAATTAGCAAATTACTCCTTAAACTATTAAAGAAATCAAAAGAGAGGGGGAAAGGTATCCAAAATAAAGCGTGGCTCGCCCTCGCCTAACGATAATGACTTAGGAGATTACATGTCCAGACTTAACTTGATTAGTCTTCTGTTTATTATTCTTTTATCTCAGTCCGTTCTTGCACAAAAGAAGGAAAACAACTCAAGGCTTATTTATGACGCACAGCTTAGTGCTTATAAATATGATTTTGAGGTGAGCTATTTTGCGATTAATTCCCAACGCCAGACATTGAAAATGGCCTATATCTATCTTGAAGGTAAGCCGGATAAAGCGGTTATCACTTTGATGCATGGGAAAAACTTTAATGCTCACTATTGGACACCCACGGCACGCTATTTAAACAAAAAAGGCTACGGGGTACTCATTCCTGACCAAATAGGTTTTGGCAAGTCATCCAAGCCGGCAAACTATCAATATTCTTTTTCTGCTTTGGCACATCATACCCAAGCCTTAATGACTTCCATGAAGATTGAAAAGACCATTGTCATGGGCCATTCAATGGGAGGAATGCTGGCCAGTCGTTTTGCTCTAATGTATCCACAATCAACACAGCAGCTAATTCTGGTTAATCCTATTGGCCTGGAAAATTACCTACAATACGTAGAATATAAAGATACTGACTTTTTTTACAAAAAAGAGTTAGCCAAGACTCCAGAGGGAATTAAACGTTATCAACAAAAGAATTATTATGCTGGCCATTGGAACAAGCAATATGAGGCACTGACTCACTTTATGATTGGGCAGATTCAAGGGCCGGATAAAGATCTTATTGCCTGGGTCAATGCACAGACTTACGATATGATATTCACCCAACCTGTTATTACAGAGTTTAAGGATTTATCTATTCCTGTAAGGCTAATTATTGGCACCCGTGATCGTACAGGCCCAGGTCGAAACTGGAAAAAGTCAGGTGTCGATTATGAACTTGGTCGTTACGACCGTTTAGGCAAAGTAGCAGCCAAGCTCATACCTGATGCCAAACTTTATGAATTAACAGATTTGGGCCATTTGCCTCAGATTGAAAATTTTGAGCGCTTTAAGAATTTGCTTGATAAGGCATTGGCTGCTTCAGAAATATAAGTGCACAGTATTGCTACGCAAATTTTCTGCGGCACCTTAGCTTAAATCTTATATTTTGTTAGTATTGATATGACTGACAAACAAATCTACACACTCATCAACTAATACTTAAACGTGAAACCTATATTAAAACGAATGATTCAGTCGATCTTATTTATCGTTATTACTTCATGGGTTTTAATCGCTCTATTAATTTATGTTTATCAACCTAAATTAATATATTTTCCTCACAAAGAAGTTGAAGTTACACCTAAGCTTATTTCTCTTGATTACCAAGAAGTAACTTTATCTACAAACGACGGAGTCGAATTAAACGCTTGGTGGATACCTAATTCAAATGCACGAGCAACCCTAATATTTTTCCATGGTAATGCTGGCAATATTTCTCATCGATTAGACAGTATCGAAATATTTTATAATCTTGGTTTGTCAGTATTTATTGTTGATTATCGGGGTTACGGGAAAAGTACAGGTACCCCTTCAGAGGAAGGAACTTATATTGATGCCGAGACAGTTTGGACTTATTTAGTTAAAGAAAAAAATATCACACCTAATAACATTATTATATTTGGTCGCTCATTAGGAGGGGCTATCGCTACTTGGCTTGCGGACAAACATTCTTCAGCTGCATTGATTGTGGAGTCTAGCTTTACTTCTATTGCTGATATTGGAAAACATTATTACCCTTATTTGCCTACCAACTTGTTAGCGCGTATAAAATATCCATCAAAAGATAAAGTGCCCAATATAAAAGCACCTACTCTTTTTATTCATAGCCCTGATGATGAAATCATTCCATATAAACATGGGAAACAATTATTTGAAGCTGCTAATGAGCCAAAATCATTTTTAGAACTTCGTGGTGGGCATAATGATGGTTTTATTATTAGCGGCCAGAAATATATTGATGGATTGAATACATTCATCAGTGATACTTTTACAGAATGAAATTTCTTTCAGCCATAGAAAAAACCGGTAACAAGCTACCTGACCCTGCAACACTGTTTGTTATAGGCACTATCATTATTTTTATTCTATCCGCAATTATCTCATGGCTTGATTGGTCTGTAGTTGATCCTAAAGGTAATACTATTACTGCGTTTAATTTAATTTCTTCAGACGGCACATGGTGGATCTTATCAACAATGGTGAATAACTTTATTCGCTTTCCACCCTTAGGGATTGTATTGGTTGGTATGCTAGGTATTGGCCTTGCAGAAAAAACAGGTCTACTCCCTGCTCTATTACAATATTCAATCACGCATGTTAATCAGCGTTTATTAACACCTGCAACAATGTTGTTAGGTATTCTTTCCTCAATTGCTTTAGATGCCGGGTACGTTGTTTTAATTCCTATTGCTGCCGCGCTTTATATCGCCGCTGGACGTTCGCCACTAACCGGTATTGCTGTTGCCTTCGCAGGTGTTTCTGCTGGCTTTAGTGCTAATTTCTTTATTACAGCACTTGACCCTTTATTAGCTGGTTTCACACAAGCCGGCGCACAAATTATAGATCCTGATTATCAAGTCGCCATCACCGGGAATTGGTGGTTCATGATCGTCTCGACTATTGTTTTAACTTTAACGGGTTGGTTTGTGACAGAGCGGATTGTTGAGCCGTCAATTGAAGGTGTTGCCAATCAAAACCTGAATAACAATATCGTTGAACTAGGAAGCAAAGAAAAACGTGCTTTGCTTTACTCAATATTATCAATTTTTGTTTTACTCATAATCTTTTATTTTTCTATTACTCTAACAAGTGGGCCTTTGTTTGGAGAAGGAAAACGTTTTGATCGATGGATAGAGGTCACCGTACCTTTGTTGTTCATCATTTTTTTCATCCCTGGCCTACTCTACGGCGTCATGGTTGGCACTATAAAAAATGACCGCGATGTTGCTATCATGCTCGGTGAAGTTATGAGCCGATTAGGCCCCTATATTGTTCTCGCTTTTTTTGCTGCTCAATTCATTGCTTCGTTCAATCAATCCGGTCTGGGGCAAATGTTGGCCATATCAGGCGGCCAATTCTTACGTGATTTGATGGTGCATGATGCTTTCTTATTAAGCTGCTTTGTTTTAATGGCTGTCGTGATTAATCTGGTGATTGGTTCATCATCTGCCAAATACGCCTTCTTTGCGCCTGTATTCGTTCCAATGCTTATGCAAGTAGGCATAAGCCCTGAGCTCACTCAAGCGGCCTATCGTGTTGGTGATTCTGTCAGTAACGTGATTACACCGATGAATCCTTATATGATCATTATCATCATAGAAGTAAGAAAATATGTGCGTAGTTCAGGTCTCGGCACGGTTGTTGCGATGATGTTGCCTTATACAATTTCCTTTTTAATTATTTGGTTATTGTTATTGGTATTCTGGATTTCGACCGGATTGCCACTCGGTCCAGGTGGTCAATTAAGCTATCAAATGTAGAGATTGGGTCTAACTATGATATGATTCGCGACCTTTTAGAGTCGTTTAACATCAACAAAGGTTATAAGTAACTGATATGTCTGACAATCAAATATTTAAAGTCATCTTTCACAATCAAAGCAAAGTCTATGAAATCTATGCACAGAATGTCGATCACGGCATTATGTTCGGATTTATTGAAGTAGAAGAACTGATATTTGGTGAAAAGACCTCTCTTGTCGTCGACCCTACCGAAGAAAGTCTAAAGAATGAGTTTGAAGGCGTTAAACGAACCTATATTCCTATGCATTCAATCATCCGTATCGATGAAGTAACTAAGGAAGGAACAGCAAAAATCACTGAAACTTCCAATAATGGTTCAAATGTAATGCCGTTCCCTGTTTACACTAAATCGAGTGATTCAGATTAATTATTAACTGCTATTTCTGCTGTCGTTCTAAATAGCATTAATCTTTCTCAAGCCTCTTTCATTTCTATATGACTTGAGTACTGACTATTAAATAAGTAGTCTTAATTTGAATAAATATTAAGGCTCTCCATGAAGTTCAAATTATTGCTGAGTATACTGTGTGCGTTATTATTAAGCGCCTGTGCATCACTGCCACAGCAATCTATTAAAAAATATCCAGATCAAGAAAGCCAATCCTGCGCAGATTTCTTTTCTCAGCTTGAGCAAACAGTTTCAAAAGCTGGCGTAATTGACAGCCAGGCTGCACGTATAAACGGTTACCCTTATTTACGCATTAATCGATTTTTATCTGATTTTAGAAATCAGAAAATGAACCTGACATCATTCAATTTATGGGTTGAACGAATGCAGAATCTTGCTAAAGAAGGTTTGCTAATTGAATTAAGTAATTTATCTACTTTGGAAAAAGAAAAAGTTTCATTTCAAAGAATTACTGCAAACAGTGATTTAAGTGGATCTATTCAATATTGTGGGGAGTTACTAAGGTCTATTGACCTTGATGAAGAAAATGAACGCCAACATTTAAAATCTATTGCGAAAGCACCTGATCAATACAAAACATGGCAACGAGTAATTGGACTTTATCCATTAACAGCAATGTTATTTCGCGCTGGGATTATTTCTTGGCATAAAGAAACTAATGAAGTCTATAAACAACCGTTAGAGGCATTAGAAACTAAAGGAGAGTTAATTGCTTATTTACCTTCAGCAAATTATAAAGTGCTTTCAGAGCAGGACGTTTCTCAAATCATAAAAGATTCATCTAATAATTCACTTCATATCCCAGAACCTTCGGCTAACGATAAACAAAAACTATTTGATAGTTTCGCTCCAATCTTTGAGATAGACACCTTGAGCAACGATGACCGGATTGGAACAGTCGAATTGGATAAAGAGTCCATTGCAAAAATAAATACTAATTTAAAAAATGTTTACCAACACCTTTCCAATACCCCACTACATGATCAAAACTTACTGCAACTAAATAATTCAATTTGGTTTCCTGCCAGACCCAAAACATCAAGCTTCGATATCCTAGCAGGCCATTTGGACGGCATTACATGGCGCGTCACATTATTGTCAAATGGCAAGCCCTTATTATTTGATAGCATACATAACTGCGGTTGTTATCATTTATTTTTCCCGACACAACACGCCATCGTTTTACCGCAAGCACAATCATTTGAAGAACCTATTTTTATACCACAAACCGTATCTGTTAATTCATCAGAAAGACCTGTTATACGTATTGCACATAGCAGTCATTATATTGAACGTGTTTATTTTAAAAACAGGTTTTCTTCCAACTCCAAGCACTATCAACTAAAACATGCTAACGCACTAAGATCATTAAAATTAGATAACGATGGGAATCGTAGTCTATTTGATGAAGAAGGAATAATACAAAGCAGTCAACGAGGAGAACGTTATTTTTTTTGGCCTATGGGCATTCCAAGTCCCGGCGCTATGCGCCAATGGGGGCATCATGCGACGGCATTTGTTGGTCGAAGATATTTTGATGATGCTCGATTATTTGAAAAATATTTTGATATACCATAACAAGCATTAATAACAAATGATTCTCTCCTCACGAGCAATAATAATTTTAGTTTATTTATGTCCAGCACTTTCTTTTGCTGCGACACTTGATGTTGTTAATATATCGGAGCATGGCGGTCGCTATACTCTACATATACAAGCAAAAATAAAAGCACATGCTAATAGCATTAAGCAGATTATTGTTGATTATGAAAACCTTACATCAATCAACCCCTACCTTAAAGAGAGTAAAGTCATATCCTCTTTGAAAGATAAACGAACAACTGTAAATATGCTCACTAAAGCATGCCTATTATTCATATGCTACAACATAAGGCACGTTCAAACTTTTCAGCTCATAGATGAACATACGATATATAGTCGCATATTGCCGAAGCCAAGCGATTTTAAACAGGGGTGGAGTCGCTGGATTATTAAGGAAGATAAATCAGATGTTAAAAATGTTACAACTCAACTGTCTCTTGATTCAGAAATGACTCCCGATTTTTTCATACTACCTCTTATCGGTTCTCATCATTTGAAAAACAAAATAATTGAAATTGCCATTGAGACTATTAATAATTTAGAGAATGAAGCTAAAAAAACAGACAAGCAAAATTCAGTCAAACATCATTGAGTTGGTCTTCATTCAAGTAGAATTTTTATCGCCAAGTAAAGTTTTAACATGCGCCGTTACTCCACTGGCAACTCCCTGAAGGTGATATCCTCCTTCTAATAGTGACACAAGTCGACCATTACAATATTGCTCGGCAAGTTGCATTAGCATCTTTGTAATAGCAACATAAGCTGCATCAGTTACTTCAAAGCAACCGATCAGGTCTTCTTCTCGGCTATCAAAGCCAGCTGAAATCAAAATGATATCCGGTTTAAATTTTTCAGCTGCTGGCAGCAAGATATTTTGATATGCATCGAGGAATTTTTCATCATCTGTACCACATGGAAGATGCACATTGATGTTGTAACCTAAGCCTTCGCCACTACCTTTTTTTGCCGGATCACCGGTGCCCGGATAAGCAAACTGATCGTGTGTTGAAAAGAATAAAACACTCGGATCATCATAAAACATAGCTTCTGTTGCATTACCATGATGATAATCCCAATCAACAATTAATACTTTTTTAAAACCATATTCTTTTTGTGCATAACGTGCGGCGATTGCAATCGTATTGTAATAACAAAAACCTTCTTCTCTTCCTGCATTTAAGGCGTGATGACCAGGTGGTCTACTAAGACAAAAAGCATTATTTATATTTTTAGCCGCTACTTCATCAACTGCAGCAAGACAACCACGAACAGAAGCTTCTGCAACTTGATGTGTTAGCGGTGTATTTTTCTTAATAGCCGCAACATGAGCATCGCTATGAAGTATTTTAATCCATTGTTCAATATCGCCAGTCTTAAAACTAATTTTTGATACTTGTTCTAAGACACCTGATTCTTTCAATTTATTATGAATAAATTTCATTCTGTCAGGAGTTTCCGGATGACCTGGAGCAATGTGATGTTGCAAAAAGAGTGGATCAGTCATCAATCCGGTTTTATTCAATATTTTAATCATATTATCGGCTTC